>CP192048.1:0-47276 GCA_050942275.1 Spirillospora sp. CA-255316
TTGACCGAACCCACCGCCGGCGCCCGCACGGCCCGTGAGGGCCGCCTGGCCCGCCGCCGCGCCCGCAACCAGGCCGAGCACTTCGCCGCCAAGGCCGCCGCCGCCCGCACGCCCGTCGAGCGGTTGGGCGCGCTGTGGGACCAGTGGCGGGCGCTGGCCGCCGAGCTGCCCGAGGCCGACCGGGACCGCCTGGCCGAGCGGCTGGCGGACGAGCTGGCGGCCCAACTCGCCCAGATCGATCGACTGTTGCAAGGAGACCGGCCGTGATCATCCAGCCCGACCCCAAGCGGCCCCGCCGGCGCCGCGCCGCCGACCCCGACCAGCCGCCGGCCACCAAGGAGCCGGCCACCCCAAGCCCCGCTCGCCCCAAGGGCGAGACGGTGCCGAGCGACTCCCAGAGCGCGCGGCGCGAGATGCCGCGCCGGTACCGCAACGGCATGCTCGACAAGGCCCGGGTCCTGGCCGGGCGGATGCGCGGCGGCTCGCAGGAGACCCCGCCCTCGCCCTACGGCCCGGATCAGGCCGCGCCCGACGAGGCCGGCCAGGGCAACCGGGCCGAGCCCGCCGTCGCCGACGAGGGCACCGTGGTCAAGCGCCGCACCGGCGCCGACCCCAAGCCCAAGGGCGCCGAGCGGTTCAAGCTCGGGACGCGTAAGGCCGTTGATCAGTTCAAGGAGTGGGTCACCGCCGCCGACGTGCCCGAGGACGAGCTGATCGAGCGCGCCAAGGAAGCACTGATCAGCCAGGCCGAAGAGCGCTACGAGGAAGAGATGCAGCGGGCGCGCGAGGAACGCCGCGGCGCGGGCCGCGGACACCGTTCCTCGTCCCGCCGGCGCGTGGAGATCCCCGAGGACCCCACGCCCACCCCGCGCGACATCGCCAAGGCGCGGCGCCGGATCAAGGCCACGCGTGGCGGCGGCTCGGCGGTGGCGGTGCTGATGGCCTGGCAGGCGATCGTGGCGATGCCGCTGCTGGTCCTGGTCCTGATCGTGGCCGCTCTCGTCTACCCCTGGGTGCTTGGTGGGCAGCAGGAGGACGCCGACGCCGACGAGGGCCAGGACGACGAGCAGGACGAGGGCCAGGACGAGGGCGACCGCGGCCGCCGACGCGGCCGCGAGGACCGGCCTGCCGACGATCGGCAGGCCAGGCCGGACGACACCCCGCCCGAAGGCGTGTCGGTGGTGGCCAGCGACCCGCCGGACGGCCAGGACGCACCGGACGGCGCCGCCCACTATCGGCTGCCCTCTCCCGAGCTGCTGAAGGAGTCGGGCCCGCCCCGCAGCGGCGGCCGCGAGGCCGAGCGGATCACCGCCAAGATCAATCAGGTGTTCTCCGATCACCAGGTCGAGGCCAAGGTGGTCGGGCACACCCGCGGACCGGCCGTGACCCGCTATGAGATCGAGGTGAAGGCCGGGACCAAGGTGGAGAAGGTCACGGGCCTGCACAAGACGATCTCGCTGGCGCTCAAGACCAAGGATGTTCGGATCCTGGCGCCGATCCCTGACAAGGAACTGATCGGTGTGGAGGTGCCCAACTCCACCAAGGACCTGGTGTGTCTGGGCGATGTGCTGCGCTCTCCGGCCGCGTTGGAGCAGCGTCATCCGCTTGTGGTCGCGCTCGGCAAGGACATCGAGGGCCGGATGGTGCTGGCCAACCTGGCCAAGATGCCGCATCTGCTGATCGCGGGAACGACCGGTGCCGGAAAGAGCACCTGTGTCAACGACTTCATCGTGTCGGTGCTGCTGCGTGCCACCCCGGCCGATGTGCGGATGATCCTGATCGACCCCAAGCGCGTTGAGCTGGCCGCCTATGCCGGTATTCCGCACCTGCTCACGCCGATCATTACGAAGCCGGCCAAGGCCGCCGAGGCCCTGGAATGGGTCGTGGGCGAGATGGACCGCCGCTATGACCTGATGGAGCGCAACGGCGTCAAGGACCTGGAGTCCTTCAACCGGCTTGCGGCCGCCGGACGGGCCCGCAATGAAGAGGGCGAGCTGGTGGCGCCGCTGCCGCTGCTGCTGACGATTGTGGACGAGCTGGCCGATCTGATGATGGTGGCCAAGGACCGCATCGAGGACGCCATTGTCCGGATCGCTCAGCTCGCCAGAGCGGCCGGGATTCACCTGGTGCTGGCCACTCAGCGGCCTACCGTGAACGTGGTCACGGGGCTGATCAAGGCGAACGTGCCGTCCCGGCTGGCGTTCGCGGTCGCGAGCGGCACCGACAGCAAGGTCATCTTGGACGGCC
This sequence comes from Spirillospora sp. CA-255316, assembly GCA_050942275.1. Lineage (GTDB taxonomy): Bacteria > Actinomycetota > Actinomycetes > Streptosporangiales > Streptosporangiaceae > Spirillospora. Next base: position 2,248 of record CP192048.1, read on the forward strand.
CCGGCGCCGAGGCCCTGCTTGGCCAGGGTGACGCGCTGTTCAAGCCGATCGGCGTCCGCAACGCGATCAGGTTGCAGAACGCCTACGTCTCCGAGCGCGAGATCAACCGCGTGGTGGCGCACTGGAAGCAGCAGAACGGCGCCCACACCGAGCCCCTCACCGCGCCCGATGCCGGCCCGGAGGACGACACCCGCCCCTTGGAGCACGGCCCCGAGCCCTACCAGAGCGACGCCTACGCGGCCGGACCGGCCGCCCCGGCCGCGGCGCCGGCCGAGGACGTTCCCGTCCCCAAGGCGCCCGCCCCGGCCGTCCCGGCGCCGGCGGACCCGCCGGTCCCCGAACAGATCGTGGACGTGCTGGCCGCCAACGGCGGCGGCCCGATGGGCTGGCAGCAGCTCACCGAGGCCGTAGGGATCAGCAAGGCCACCCTGTACCGGCACATGGGCACCCTCGTGCGCGCCGGCCAGGCCCGCCCCGTCCCCGGCGGCGGGAAATGGGAACTCGCCCCCGACTCCCCCGGCGCCGGCAGCGGCCCCGACGACGAGGGCCAGGGCGACGAGGGCCAGGCCCTCACGGCCGCCGAGGCCACCCCGCAACCGCGCCCGGCCGCCGGCGGCCCGGAGATCGGCGCCGACCGGGACCTGTTGGTCCAGGCGATCGATCTGGTGGTGACCACTCAGTTCGGTTCTACCTCGATGCTCCAGCGCAAGCTACGCGTCGGCTTCGCCAAGGCCAGCCGGCTCATGGAGCTGATGGAGGCCCGCGGAGTCGTCGGGCCCGCCGAGGGCGCCAAGGCCCGTCCCGTGTTGATCGGCCCCGACGCCCTTGAGGCGACGCTGGCCGCCGTCCGCGACCAGCACTGACCACAGCACCCAATCCGGGCGGGCCCGCGGACCGGGCCCGCCCTCAACCCGAAGGGAACGCGCATGACCCTGACCACCTACGACGACAACGACAGTCCGTTCTTGGATGTCCTGGAGGTGGACGACAGCCGCGCCGATGACATGGCCGAGCGGATCGGCAGCGAGCTGCCCACGGTGGGCGAGCTGTTCACCGCGCTGGGGGCGTTCTGCCAGTCGGTGGCCGAGCTGGACGGCGACGAGTTGTTCGCCGAGGCGTACGACCTGCGCCGCTCGGAACTGGTGCTCACCCTCGGCTGCGTCGACGAGGCGCGCGAGTACCTGGCCGCCGTCGTGCGGTTGCTGTCGCTGGAGGACCGGCTCACCGACGCCGAGGACACCGACACGATCTTTGATCGGTTCAACGGGACCGGCGAGGCCCTGCTGGAGGCCGCCAAGAAGCTCGTCGAGACCCCCGGCAGGAGCAGCCGATGACCACCACCCCCACCGGCCGCGCCACCGAGCGGGCCGCCCGGGCCGCGCTGCTGATCGGCGTGTGGTACGCCGCGCACCACGTCGCCGACCACATCGGCCAGCGCCACCGCGACGCCCTGGCCAAGGGCAAGCCCGGCGCCGAGGGGCGGGCCGCGTGCGCGCGGCACGTGGCCAACCTGACCGCCACCAAGGGCCTGGCGCTGGCAGTGGCCAGCGCCGCCACCGGCATCCGGCTCCACCCCGGCCGCGTGGCGGCCGCGATGGCCGCCGACGCGGCGACGCACTACGTCATCGACCGGCGCGAGCCGTTGCGGCGGCTGGCCGAGGCCCTCGGCAAGGGCGAGTTCTACGGACTCGGAGACGAGCTGGCGGCGCCGTGCGGTACCGGCCGCTACGTCATGGACCAGTCCGTCCACCTGGCCGCACTCACAGCGGCCGCGCTCTACGCCGCTCGGTGAGAGGGCCGGGGCCCCCGGCACCTGGTCGCCACAACCTCGCCGGGGCCCCTGGCCGGCCCACCGATCCACCCAACTGAGGAAACGGAGGACCCGTGGACTCCCCCACGTTCTACACGCTCACCCTGCCCACCCCCACCGAACTCGGCCGCGCCGAACGGAGCTGATCGTGGCCTTCGCCTTTGACATCAACGACGACGACCAGATCGCCGAGATCATCGAACGCGTCGCCGAGGACGCGCCGAGGATCTCCCGGGTGATGCGGACCCTGCTCGACTGCCGCGCCTCCCTCGCCGAGTACGACAACAACGAGCTGGTCAACGAGGCGCTGGACATGCGCCGCTCGCACCTGGCCTGCTTCTTCTCCCTGATCCACGCCGCCCACGGCGAGATCAACGAGGTCATCGTGCTGGGCAGCGACAACGCCGAGTGGCCCGTCAGTCCTGACGACCTCATGACTTACTGCCGCACCGTCAACGCCGCCGACGACGCCCTGGAGGCGGTCGTGGCCGGCCTCATGCAGATCCCCGAGAGGCACCGGTGACGGCCGTGACGATCGCCATGAGCCCCGACCAGATCAGGGCCCTTGAGACCCTCGGCGGCCGCCAGGGCGGCGCGGTCACCGGCTTGACCTGACGCAGACGGGCCCGGACCGCTGCCCCGTGGCGGTCCGGGCCTTTCTCGGCCCGCCCAGTCACACCAGCCCCAGGAGGCGCCCGGTATGTCCCGCCCGAACCAAGATTTTTTGGGCGCCCATACACGGCCCGTACATGTCCATACAGCGCCCATACACGTGTATGGACCGTCCATACCTGTGTATGGGCGCCGGACTGTTGATATTCGACACGCCGAGTCGGGATCCCACGGGATGCGCTTGACCGCGAGTACACAGATGCCCAGACAAACCGAAGGCCCGTCCGATGGACGGGCCGTTCGGGGGGCCGATCGACACCGCTACCGCCTGGCAAGCAACCAGCGGCGCCGAGTGGTCCCCCCCATGAACACGAGCGCTTGACGCGCTCCCAAACGGATTTGGAGGGGCCGGATGGCCTCCATGGGCAATGTAGCCCAGACTGCCGACGATCGGTCGCACCCGGGGCCGGAACGGCATGGACCGGGCGCCACGTCGGCGGCCGCCGCGACGGGCGCCGGGATGCGCGTGCAGGTCCCGCGGGCGCTGCTGCGCAGCGCGGATCACTCGGCGCTGGCGGTGCTGGTCTGGGCGACCTACGAGACGTTGATGCCGCGCGCGCTGGGCGGCGGCCGCGCGCCCGCCTACGCGCGCCGGGTATGGGTGGCGACCAAGTACGGCGCTGGCGAACGGGCGATCGACGACGCGCGCCGCGAACTGATCCGGACCGACACCGAGGGCGGCCCGTGGTTGCGCCGCTCGCGCGTGCAGGGCGCCAAGCGCGCCAGCAGACACGCCGCGTTGCGGCTGCCGCGCGAGACCGGCGAACCCTACGTGGACGCGCCCGCATGGACGATGGACCTAGTGCATGCGGGCCGAGGCCGCCCAGACGGGACGATCAGCCCGGCCGCGTGGCGGCTGTACCTGCGGGCGCTGGACAAGGCCCGCGTGCCCGTGGACGGGCAAAACGTCGCGGCGGCCGCGGCCGCCGGCAGCACGACGAAACCCGAGGGGCGGACGTGGGAGACCACGGCCGCCGAGGTGGGCCGGACGCTGCTGGGCGGCGCCTCGGCCAGCACGGCCCGGCGGCGGCTCCGCGAGTTGGAGACCACGGGCCTGATCGAGGTGGCCGAGCGGCCCGGAGGATCGATCGTCGTGGGCGTGTACGCCGACCAGGACGCCGCCGAGCAGTCCGCCCGCCGGTACGCCGAGGAAGGCCGCAAGGTCATCGCCCCCCGCCCGGACCCCTTCCAACTTGCTCCAATCACCCCTGCCAAGAAACTCCACCCACCCCTGCCAGATGACTCCAGCCCACAGAAGGCACCCCCCTTGGATGCTCAACCTGAGGAGTCAACTTCCCCCCCCGCCGTAGGCGATCAAGCTCAGCAGGGCGCGCCCGCGCGCGCGACGGCTGGCGCCGGAAATCACGATCAACTCGGCCCGGCAGCGCCAACGAAGCCGCGGCGCGCCTCGGCTGAGGCGATCGATCTGCTTCGGAACGAGATGCCCCGAGCGCTGATGGCCCAGGTACCCGAGCACGGGATCCGCCGCGTGCTGCACGCTCTTGACGCCGCACTGGCCGATCGCAGCGTGGCGGAGATGACCGACCGGATCGGGAAACGCTGGGAGACCTGGCGCTACCGGACCGAAGACATCCAGGACCCGACCGCCGTGGCGATCGCCATCACGCGACGCCCCTACGACTGCCCCGACGTGCGATGTGAGGACAGGACCAACATCGACACCGGGACAATCTGCGGATGGTGCGAGCAAGAGCGCGCCGCACACGAGCCGCTGAACGGCCCGCAGGGCGACGAACAGACCCCAACGGGGCCCATGGGACCAGACAACGCCTGTGAGGCGCTCTCAGCGACGTTCACGGCGCCACCGGTCGCTGAGGTCTTGGCGCTCCACGAGACCGCCGATCCTGACCGCACCGCGCGCGGCGCCGACCTGGCGCGGCGCCTACTCACGGTCCGCTCGGCCACCGAGCGGGAAGAGATCATCAACGACCAGCGACCATGATCAACCACGCTGGCTTTACAACGTAAAGCCAGCGCCCGCGGAGATGGGCGCTAATAGCGCTTCCCCGCCGGTAACTCTTCGTAATTATCACGTTGCATTTCGTCATACTCGCAGGTGTGTGAGTCCCTATCGGCTAGGGCCGCCTTTCAATTGAAACGGAAAGACGAGGGCCCCGACGACCAGAGCACGTTTCTACGGTGGACGTTGCTACGCTCTGATCTCCGGTGCCACACGCACCTCTCGCCTTCTCCAAGGCTTCGACTGGACGCCCGTCCGGACGGATCCGCTGGGCGGTACCAGCGGGGCTGACCGGTCGCCCAGACCGGAGGAGAGGAACGGGGGAGCGCGTGAGGAAACCGACCTGGACTCGCTGGCGCGAGCGGCTGCGGGAACATCACCCGTGGTTGCTGGAGATCGTGCGGTTCGTCGTGTGGCTGATCACGATCCTCAGTCGCTAACGAGCACCAGGGGGTAACACCCACACACGAGACCGCCCCCAACCGGGAGTCTGGCAAGATCCACCGGGTCGGGGGCGGTCGCTTTTTTCTGGGGCCGTGATCGACTTTCCAGACTTCCTAGCCCCAGTCGCTAACTGTACCCACCAGAGGGACACCTGACTTAGCGCGGGCGCTTAAGAGTCACCGACGATCACCATGGGATGCCCGTACATCCGTGTATGGGTGCTGTATGGACCGTGTATGGACGGTGTATGGACAGTCGCCCCTGTGAGATCCCGTTGCATCGCCGGCGCCGCCCTGAGCCAGGCAAAACGTCGGCGCTGCGCCCAACTCGACGCCACGCGACGCAATCCATATTCCCTGATCGTCGCCATGGCCGGTCATTTATCGAGAAGCTCGTTGCAGGGCGCTCGGAGATGTTCGGCTTGGCGCCTTATCAGCCCGTGCCATCACTGTCCGCCCGGCACGTCCCACAGCACCACCGCGAAGGTGAGAGTGGGGCGACTGGTGGTCTGGGCGGCATGCACCGTCACCAATCGCGCGACCCTGCCGGCCTCGGTCACCGCACACACCACGTCGCCCTCACGAAGCGGCCGAGTCTCCTGCACACCTTCGGCCAGTGCGGCATCCCGGCAGGCCCGTGCCCCGGGCCGCTCACCCGAGGGCAGCACGGCCATTTGAATCTCGCCCTCGCCCTCGAGGACGGTCTTCAACCAGTCGCCCCGGATGTCCGCCCCTGTCTCGGACGTACGCGGCGGCACCACGTCCAGATCACGCCGTGCGCGCGGTCCCTCCAGCGTCAGCTGGCCGCGCCATCGTTCTACCGGCGCGGCCGGTGAGGCCGATGCCGAGGCCGATGGACTCGCGGGAGTCGCCGAACTGGACGGCGAGCTGGACGGCGCGGCCGGCGCGCTTGTGGACGGCGCCACGGCCGCCGGCTTCTCGCCCGACCCATCGCCGCCACTGGAGACCACGGCCACGACCACCAGGACAACCAGGATCCCTACGGCGATCACGGCTGTGATCAACCAGCCACGCGACAGGCCCGCCTCGGTGTCGTCGTCGTCCTCCCGTTCGAGCACCAATCGGGCCCCTCCTCGCGCCTCAGCCGATCAGATCACCGCGCCTATCTTGGCGGCTGCCGCTGGATTGCGTCGCGGCGGCCGCGTTCCCGCGGACGCGACGCAACCCGGTTTCGGCGGCTGGCCGCCCTGCCGCACGTGGGACCGAATCGGCGCAACAACCGGTGTCATCGTCTTGACCTGGGGTGATGCAGCCCGGGAAACCGTACAGACCCCGCGTTCTGTACGGTCCGCGCGCCGCCGGCGCGATAACTGCCCTGTTATCCGTGCGCTGAGCCCTCCCGGACCCTGCCGGCCGCCCTCGGCGCCACCGCATCACGGCACCAACCGCCATCCAGGGACGCATAACCGCACCGGTTATGCGTCGCGCGGCGCCGAGCTGGACCGTGCGCGACGCAACCTCAGGACTCGCCCGCCTCAGTCCGCAACGCGTTGAGGCGCTCGGCCAGCGCCGCCGTCCGGGCCTGGCCGAGCTGGGTAGCGACCTCGGCGGCCCGCTCGGCGCCGGCCACGATCAGCGCGCTCAGGGCGACGTGCTTGGGCACGTCACCGCCGAGCGTCTCGACCACGGACGCCACCGCCGCATCCAGCGCGTCCGCCGCCTCCTGCGAGATGTAGTACGACGCGCGCCGCATCCCCTTCGGATCGGGCCTCGTCGCCTTTTTGCGGGGCATCCGGTCGGCGGCCCGCTCGGCGGCCGGCTGGCCCGGCAACCCCGTCCCAGAGAACGGCCCCGGCACCGGCGCCGCCGGCGCCACCGGCGGCGGCTGGCCCGACCCGATCGAGAACCGCGTACGCAACGCCTCGTCCGGATCGGTGCCCGAGGCATCCGGTGGCGGCAGATCCTTGCTGCTCATGCTGCGTCCACGCGCTTGGCCAGGTCGCGGTACCACTCGGCCGGTTCGGAGTTGGGCGCATGCGTGACCACCGGCCGCTTCAGACGCCACCCCTCTCGAACTTCCTTGCGGTCCCCCACGACCGCCAGCACTTCAAGGCTCTTGTGGTTCTGGTAGGCCGCCAGGGTGGACGTGGCGACCCGTCCGCGGCGCGAGTCGTACCCGTTGACCACTAGGCCATCGATGTTGACCTTGATCCCGAGCACGGCCGTCAGCGTGTTGATCTGCCTTAGCAGTAGCCGCAACGCGTCGAGACTGCTGTCTTCAGCCTCTACCGGGATCAGCACCCCGCCGATTCGCTCGTCGTCGGTGCGGGCCGCCACCAGCGCGTCATCGGTCAGCGCGCCGAGTGAGGGCGGACAGTCGATCAGGCAGTGATCAAAAGCAGGGCGGAAGGCATCCAGCAGCAGCGACAGCAGATACTCGCGGCCGGTCTTGCTGTAGAGCTGCGGCTCCAACAGGAACATGTCGGACGAGGTACGGACGACGCTGAGGTTGTCCTGCACGAGCGTGACCAGTTCACCCAGCTCGCCCGCCCACTGGCCGAGCAAGGCTTTCGCGAGGTTCGCCGTACCGGCCGCCTCGGAGAGGCCGAGCGCGCGCGTGAGGTGTCCCTGCGGATCGAGATCGATCATCAGGACGCGGCGGCCGCGTTCGGCCAGGGCCGCGCCGAGGTTGATCGTGGTCGCCGTCTTGCCGACGCCGCCCTTCTGATTCACCACTGCCGTAGTCCGCATGGGGCGGACCCTACGGCCCAGAGTGCCCGTACACCGAGTACACCCAGGTATGGGGCGTGTATGGGACATGTATGGGCACCCATACACACTCTCGACTCATCTCTAGCGATCGTCAGGTTAAGCTTGACGTTCTTCCTATAGTCAGGTTTTCCTTGACGCATGAGTGAACGCGAGAACGGCCCGGAGATGAACCGGGCGTCCCGGATCCGAGTAGCGCTGAGCGAGGCCGCCGCCGAACTGGCCGACCGCGCCACCGACCTCGCGCGGACCACCAACGACGGGCGGCCGGGCGAGCCGACCGAAGAGGCTCGGCGACTCGTGGCGGCGGCCGAGTACGTGATGCAACTGTCGGTGCTGTACGACCGGCGCCGCGGCGCGTCCTGGTCGACCATCGGCGAGGCCCTCGGCGAGGTGACCAAGCAGACCGCGCACGAACGCTACGCCGAGGCCGAGAAGTACGTGGACGAGGCGATCACCGAGCACTGGCTCACCGGGAATCCGCGCGTCGTTGGCCTGCCGGAAGGGGCCGATGTCTCCCCGAGCACCCTGGAACGCCTGGACAGGTGGGCGGCCGCCCGGCACCGGACCGGCGACCTCGGCGACCCCGACCGGGCCGTCTCGGCAGGGCTGAAGCCGATGACCGCCACCGAGCACGGCGTGATGCTGACCGCTGGCGCGACCCTGCTGCTCAAGCACACCACCGCTGGCGACCCGGCACGCCGCCACGCCCTCCAAGTCGGCTACGCCCGCCGCAAGGTCGAGTGGTACGAGCGCCTCATCGCCGACGAGCAGACCGACCCCGGCAGTACCGGCACCCCCGTCGCCGACCTACTCGAGGGCCTCGCCGGCGCCCGCGCCCGCCTCGCCGAAGTGGAAGGCGAGGAACCCGCGCCCGGGCACCAGCTCGACTAGCGCTCTGTGCGGGCCCGGTCGGGTGCGGCAACACCCTCCCGGGCCCTGAGCCCTCACCAGATACGCCCTGGAAAGGACCTGCATCGATCATGCAGCAGACCAGAGAGACCGTGCCCGCTTGTCCGGTGTGCGGTACCCCGTTGCAGCAACGCCCCGGACGGCCCGGCCGCCCGGCCGCATGGTGCTCCAAGCCGTGTAGGCAGGCCGCCTACCGTGCCCGCCGCAACGCCGCGCGCGCCGCCGAGCAGGCCGCCGACCTTCGCGCCCAGCTCGCCGCCGCCCACGCCGAGCTGCACGAGGCCGAGGCCGTGGTGGCCAGCGCCTACGGCCGCGCCGCCGACGTGGCCGCCGACCCGACCGCCACCCCGGCCGACCACATGACCCGCCCCGGATGGGAACGGCCCTTGTTCGACGCGGCCCGCGCGCTGGGCCGCGCCGCCTTCCGGCTGGCCGACCTGGCCAACGACCACGCCCGCACGCGCAACGAGCACCGGGCCGCGATGGCCACATTTCGTCAGGCGCCGGCGCCGAGGCCCTCCGACGACGCAACCGCCCCGGCCGAGGCGGCCGCCGAGGTCCAGGTGAGCGACGTAGACGAGTTGTTCGACGCCGCCGAGGACGTGATTGCCGCGTTCATCTCCGGGACGCTGCCACCGGAGATGGCGGCCGCCTGGCGGCCCGCGTTCCGGCAGCTTGAGACCGCCTTCCAGGACGCCAGCGGCGACGACTTCGGCGCGCTGGCGGCCGCCGCCGCGCGCCTGGCCGGCTACCTCACCGAGACCTCGATCCGGTCGGGAGAGGCCCCGCCGGTCCTGGTCCGCCTGGCGAGGTGCGTACGGGAAACCTAGACGCCCCGCCCGCCCGTACCCTGCCCATACCTGTGTGTGGGCAGGGTACGGGCATGTATGGGCCGTGCATGGGCGCCTGGCGGCGCCCCTGGCGGACGGCGGGTTTCCGTCGCGCCGCCGGCGGCTGGCCACAGCCGCGACGAATCGTCGCGCGGCAAGTAGCTCCACCCCGCAGACGCAACCGGCCGAGGATTGGTCGCGGCGGCCGCTGACGTCGGCGGCGCGACGAAACCCGGCACGCGTAGACTCCGCGATTACCAGGGCGACCCTTCCCCGTCGCCGACGCCCACCAGGCGAGACCGAAGGGGAAGGGACCCAATGCGCGTCTATGTCGAGCTGCCGCGCCTGTGGGGGCCGGGACGGCTCATCATCACCGCATGGATCCGAGCCGGCTACCGCGTCGACGAGGTGCGGCACCCAGGAACAGGCGAGCGGCGCCTGATCGTGCACGGGAAAGCGTCGCTCAGCGAGGGCCTGGCCCTCGTTAACCTGACCCAGATCTGTGCCCTGACCTGCTGTTCTGCGTTGCGGTTTCGAGGGCCTGGCCCTCGTCGAGGTGTTCGCGCCTCCCCGACCTTCCACCGCCCAGACCTTCCACGATCAGCCGGTGAGGGTCGGCGCCACAAGATGCGCGGCGCGGTGCCGTAGGTCGCCCTCGGCCACCGCGGGCACGGACCCGGGCCGTTCCTCGCCGATGTCAGGGGCGAGCATGCGCCACTCTGCGCAGTTGGGGCAGCCCTCGATGTAGGAGGGCAACCGGCCCAGATGGACGGCGACCAGATGCCCCGTCAGCGTCTCCAGTGCACGCAGCGTCCCCGCAGGCTCGGCGGCCGCCACGCGGTCCCGGTAGACGGCGAGCGCCTCGGCGCACGTCGCGCACGCGAGCAACCAGTCCGGCGGTACGGGCAGAGGCGGCGCCATGGGGCGGACCCTAGCCGAACGGAGCGTCTGGCCGCGCGAGCGCTAAGACAGGGTACAAACGTCCGCCACAATGGGCCGGGAACGTCCTTGAGGGAGGTTGTGGTGGCGAGACAGCGGCACACGATGACCAAGGTGCGTTGGGCCCTGCTGACGCTGGGCACGGCCGCCCTGGCTCTGGTCTTCCTGGCCAGCGACGACGTGACGGTACGGTTCACCGCCGCGTTCGCGTACGCGTTCGGGGCGATCACCCTGGCGATCAGCGAAGGGATCATCCGGAACACCAGGAACAGCCTGGAGACGCGTATGGCCAACGCGCGTGCAGGATCGATCGAGCGCTAGGGGCGGATGACGATGTGGGATGACGTGCGCGCGGCCGCCTTGGTGAGGCTGGCCCAACCCCTAGCCGCCCCCGAGGACGGGCCCGACACAGACGCCCTCGCCGACTGGTTGCGCGCGTTCTTCGGGCCCGTGTTCCTGGTGGTCGTCGGGATCGTCGCAATTTTCTTTCTGTTCACCCGGGAGATCACGAGGTTTGTGCAGTTCATCGTCCTCGCGGTGGGCGTTGCCGTGATCTTCTACTGGCCTGGCGTCCTGACGAGTCTGGCGCGCGGCATCGCGACAGCGCTCGGCGTGGACACCTCCGGGCAGTAGCCCGCCGCCGGCGCCTCAGGCCCCCGCGTTGACGATGACCGCCACCACGAACACGGCGGTCGCGGCGCCGAGGAGCAGCGTGTCGGCGTGCCGGAGCACCACGAGCGCGGGATGCGGCCCGACGCGGACCCGGTAGCCGCCGCGCCGCCCGCCCCGGCCGCCTCGGCGGCGTCGGCCGAGTTGGCCGCCGCCGCCGAGCAAGAACGGGAAGCCCCACAGCACCACGGCCAGGACCGCCACACCGAAGATGATCCCCCAGAGCGGCTCAGGCACATCGATTTGCACGGGCGTCATCATCGCCCAGCAGCACCGTCGGCTACCACTGCTGCCCGCCACAGGGGTGCCACCGGTTCACTACCGAGGTGGCCTAACGCCTGACGCTGCGGGCTTCGCGCAGCAGTTGGTAGGCCCTCGACTCGCTGACTCTGGTGGTCTCCCGGATGCGCGCGACGAGCTGCGCAGTGGTCGCATCTGGCGCGGCCTCATCGAGGACCTGGCCCACTTGAGCCAAGCGCTCAGCCTTGGCCCCATAGGAACGGGGCGCCCGGTCACGTGCTCCCTCGGGCCGTCCTCCGCCCACCCCGCGCCCGGGGCGTGGATGCTCTTGCAGCGTCTGGCGGTACCAGAACTCGCGCTTACCAACCACACGTGATGCCGCTGGCGTGTAGCCATTGGCCATGTAGTAGTCCCACGTCTGTGGGGTGACACCCCACAGCTCCGCGGCCTCTTCCCGTTCCAGCAGATCCATGGGATGTTCCGGCGCCTGCGGAATGGCGGGAACTGGCTCGCCCTTGGCGTGCGCGGTCACCTGCTCGGCGTCGTACACCCGCTTTCGCTGCCCGCGAGTCAAGGCTGGTGGGAAGGTCGGCCGGTCAAACAGCTTCTTGTCTCGCGCTGTCTTGAGCGCCATACCGTGCAGGCGCGCGGCCTGGGTGGCGTCGATCGGCTCGCGGCCGGCGGGGATCACATCGACTCCTCATGCTGCTGGTCGTCACACGGAGACTGGAGTATGGCTAGCTAAGCTAGACGAATCTCGTCCAACTAGGTAGACAGAATTCGTCTAGACATCCTAGACTGCTGGTCATGCGCTCACACTTCGAAGCGATCTTCGACGAACCCGAATGCGACGGGGACCCGGACGAGTTCGTCGACATCACGTTCACCAACTACGACGCCACGATCACCCGCACCGGCAAACAGTGGACCGTGACCGTCCACGACCTTCCGGAGGGGCGCACCGTTGTGGCGCAGGGGCCGACCTGGGCCGAGGCCGGTGACAACGCGCACGCGGCTGTTACCGGCCTGCTCGGAACCGAGCCCCAAGCGGTCGGCATTGACCTCTTCCCTGACGACCCTGAGGCCAATGCCGCAATTCAGGCCGTCGTCAACGCCCGCGTCGCGCGTGGTGAGGCCGAACAGGCTGAACGGGACGCGGTCCGTCGCGCCGCCCGTCTCCTCACTGGCAAGGGCTGGAGCACCCGGGACACCGGAAGCGCCCTGAGGCTGTCCCACCAGCGCATCTCCCAGCTGGCCCCCCGCCACGACTCCTAAGCTGTAGGCGTTCCTCCTAGTGTGGGAACAAACGCCGTTCCTCGGGCTGGTTACCCGGGAACCGGAACGGCGAGGCCCCCGCCAGCCTGTACTGGCGGGGGCCCCTTCGTGCAGGGCTCCGCCCCCGACCGGGTGCCGGGGGCGGAGTGATTCGTCAGTCGACGCTAGCGCCGGTCTTCTGGCCGCTGCCCATGCACTTCGTGGTGCCACCCCGAACGTTGTGGTCCGGGGCCTTGCTACCGGGGCGAAGACCCCTGAAGGTCTTGCCGCAGAAGCGGCAGTCGCTGTTCTTCATTGCCATCGGGACTTCCTTTCCTAGCGTGGTTCCTCCGGGTGGTTGGTCCGGAGGGGGTGAGGGGCGTTTCCCTCTCTCCCAACAAGAACAACAATACCAGATTAACTGCCCAAAGTCGACATTTTCGCAGTTCGGAGCATCTCTGTTACTGCTTCGTTATCGACCGGGTTTCGGCTCTTCGGAGCCGTACTTCACCCTGACCAACGTTCCGGCGACCACACCATCAGAACGGCCAGAACGGCGACGAGTCACCCGCGCGCCACCGCATCAGAACATCGGGCTTGACGGTCCCTATCTTGCGGCTCGCCGTGACTTCGGGAGTTCCGGGCCGGGACACATGGTCAGTCACCGGCAGTGAGCGCGCGCCCCGGCTCAGCCGCCCGCCTGTTGAGCGAATCAGGGAGTGTAGACTCACCGGAGTCGCTCCGCGACTCCGGTGGATCCTCCCGAGTCGGCTCCCCGCCTCGATCAGCGACGCGCACTCTCACCCTCCGTGACCTACCTCGGCCCGCGGCTCAATCCCGTCGTCGCCGTCGTCGCCGATGCGCGTACGGGTCCGACGGGTCATAGGCCGCCGTCCCGCCAGCGGTGCCCTGGCCGCCCTCAGGCTCGTCGCCAGGCTCGTCGCCGAAGTCCCTCAAGATCTCGTCCACGACCTCAGGCACCTGAGGAACCGGAGGCAGCGGGTCCGGCGCGCGCGGCTCCGGAACCGGCTCAGGGTCAGGCGGCCGCGGTGCCGGTCGAGGATGGCCCGGACGCGCCTCAGCCTCGCCCCGCGGCCCCGACTGCCGCGGCGTCGGCCGCGGGCGCTGTGTGGCGCGCTGAGCGGCGCGTGGTGGGTACAGCGGCTCGACATCCGGGACATCGGCCGGGAATGGCAACCATGGCGCCTGTACGGGCCGCCAGAGCCCGCCCATCCACGTCAGCGCCCGCCCGGGAATCGGCGCCACGCCCATCCCGCGGTGCCAGTCGCCGCTCATATCGAAGGTCATCTTGGCGCCGGCGCCGCTCAGCGGCCCGAACGTCACGCGATCCACGAGCTGATCACGCATCGCCCCGGGCACCGCGTCACGTGCGTCCGGACGCTGCGTCAGCACCCAGATGATCACACGCGCCTCAAGAGCCTGCCGCGCCAGCGTGTCCAGCGGTCCGGCCAGGTCAGGGCACGCGGCAAGGACCTGCTGAATCTCATCAATCACCAGAAGCCCCAGTGGGAGCCACGGCCGCCGGTCCGATCGCCCCGCCCGCCAGGCCAGCGCTGCCTCATACCGGCGCGCCACCTCTGGCGCGACCATCGTTGTGATCACCTGGCGCCACTCGTCCGGCGAGTGCGCGATGGCATGCACGCCCTCACGATCGGCCAGCGGTGCGAAGCTCCCCGAGCCCTTGCCGTCCACGGCCCACAACCCGCCTGGGAACAGGCCGTTGGTCAGCCCGTGCACCGCCCAGGCCCGTGCGCCACTGGACTTGCCGTGTTGGGTGGCGCCCACGATCAGCAGGTGGCCGGCGGGCCGGTAGAGCGCGACCGGCCGCCCGTCCACCACGGCATCGGCCAGATCAGCCGTGGTCTGCCCCAGCACCAGGCCGTCAAGCTCCCCCCAGTCCCGCGCCGTCAGGCGGCGCGGCAGCGAGGGCACCCGCGCGACCTCCAAGCGCGCGAGCTGGTGATTGAAGGTCGTCAGGTAGTCCGGTCGCTGGCGCGCCTCGGCAGGAGTGCGCGGAGGCGGCCCCACCAGGTCAAAGACGACGCGTTCCACCAGGTCATCACGGCGCGACTCCCGATGAGCCGCCCATTCCTGCGGATAACTGATGTGCACCCGGTCCAGTCGCGCCGTCCAGCCGGTCCACAGCGCCCGCCCCACCCGTACGTCATCGTCGCCGGCCACCGCGGCCGCGCCGTTCCGGAGCCGACGCAGCAGCCGCCACCGCGCCCGCACCGGCACCGTGAGCACGGCCAGGGCGAACAACGCGGCCGCCAGCACCGCCAGCGGCAGCAGCGCGGCCCGCTGGTCGTCCTGGCCGACCGCGACGGCGGCAGGGATCAGCGCGGCCGCCGCCCCGTACACCGTCAGCCAGACCCGCGCCGCTCGCAGCGCGGCCGCGCCCCGATCCTCGGCACCGCGGACGCGGCGCGAGGCCCGCCAGGCCGCGCCAGCGGCGCCGGCCAGCATCGCCCCGCCGGCCACGGCGGCCGACCGCGGATCGGGCATCCCGCGCCCCACCCACACCGTCACGGCCGCCACCAGGGCGACCAGCCACGCCCAGTAGGCCGCATCGGCAACGGCCAGACGGGTCTCTCGCCACGCCTGGCTACGCTCAGCGCGGTCGGCCAGCAGGACCAGCGCCCTCATGCCCGCACCTCGGCCGCCAGGACCTCGGCGGCCGCGCCCGCGATGTCGTAGGCCGCCCGCTCATGGTCCCGCTCGCCGCGCCGCGCCTCATTCGGCCCCCACGAGGCAGGGCGGCCGCCGAGGGCGCCCTTGGCCGGCCACAACGCCGGTGGGTAATGCTCGGCCACCGGGCGGGCCTGGCCGTGCCGGTCAGGGCGGATCAGGACCGTGCGCGGGTCATAGCCGAGCACAGCCGCCACGATCTGACGCGGGACCAGCCAGTCCGCCAGCGCGATCCGGCGGCCGCCCGGAGGGATGACCACCTCACACGCCAGCGCCACCCGCCCGCCGGCGGGCGCCCGCGCCATCGTGTCCTCGATCATGTCCACGATCCGCGCCATGTACCTCGCCCATGCCACCAGGTCATGAGCATTGTCGACCGCCGCCGAGTCCGGACGGCCGGAGGCGTCGACCGGCCCGACCGTCCACCCATGCAGTGCCTCACGCCCCACCCGCAGCACGCCCGCCGTCCACCGCCGACCCGGATCAACCCCCAGCACCGCCACCTCAGCCATGCTCACGTCCCCGCGGACTCTCGCCCGGCACCTGGTCAGCAGCCCGAGCCGGACCAGGAGCCGGGACAAGGAGCCGGAACCGCAGCATCACGAACTCGAGGACGACGCGGACCGCCAGCAGCAGCACCCCGCCCACCAGCGGCGCCGCGATCAGCCCCAGAAGGCCCCACAACCAGCCGTTACGCCAGGTCAGCACCCATAGCGCCAGCACGATCCACCACAGCGTCATCATTGCGATCACGGCCATGCAGCCCCGGTAGATCCAGGTCACCAGGTGCGGAGTCGCCAACGTGCGGAACCGCGTGTCCGCGAGCGCGCCGATCAGCCCCACGCCTCTCCCCTTTCCGTCACGGCCTCGCCGGTTCCGTCACGGGTCCGGCTAGCCGACGCGCCAGCATCTCCCGGTAGCGATCGGCGCGATCCAGCACTGGGCCCCGCTCCGGTGTGCCGCCCTCTCCCAGCGCCGCCACCGCGATCTGCCCGCCGCGCCTCAGGTAGTCGATCACCACCGTGCACACGCCGCCGGGGCACGTGCCGATCTGCACGCGCCGTGCGAACTCCCAGCCCGCCACCTCGCCCCGATCGCGCTGGTAGTGCTCCGCCGTCCCGCTGCAAGGCGAGTCCCACAGCCGCCGCCAGTCGCTGGCCAGCGCCGACGACGATGGGTAGAGCGCCACGATCATCGTGTAGGTGTGCCGCCGCCGATCCGCAGGCTGATCACGCCACCGCGACCAGTCGCGCCACGCCGAGTAGTGCCGCCAGGCCGCCACCTGCGACGAGCCCAGCCGGATCGCCCGCAGATCACACCCCGGCGCCGTCCCCAGATGGTTTGCGGACAGATCCTCACTGTGCCGATACCGGTCTCGTCCCAGGTCATCTCGGGTGAGCAGGCGATCTCTGGCCTGTTGCGCCGTGACCGGCGGCCCGGACGGCCCGCACCCGACCCCGCCTGCCCCGGCCGCGCACGGCGCCGCCGAGGCCGCGCTGGCCGACGACGGCCCCGAGCGCGGTCGCGGCCGCTCATCCTCCGAGGAACAGGCGGCCCCAGCCAGCGCAACAGCCACCAGCGCCACGCAAAGCGATCGAGCCACCGCGCCACCGTAGCGAGGTTTCGTCACACAGGCCCAGCGCGCCGGCAGCGCGACAGAATGGCCAGTTCCGTCACCGATCACTCAGTGACGGAAACTCAGCCTGATGCGCCGAGGGACCCAACAGCGTCGTTACGTCGCGCGTTGATGCTGGCGGCCGTCGCGACGCATCCTCGGCCGGTTTGTGTCCGTGAGGCCGAGCTGCTTGCCGCGCGACGATTCGTCGCGGCCACGGCAGCCGCCGGCGCCGCGACGGAAACCCGCCGTCCCGCACAGGCATTGCCAGCGCCCATACACGGCCCATACATGCCCGTACGCTGCCCATACCTGTGTGTGGGCAGGTGTGGACACGAAAGCCCCGGCTGTCGATGGCCGGGGCTTCGCGGGGAGTGACCTCAGTCCGGCACGCGAAACCTGTGGTCGAAAATCGCCATGTCTGCCCTGATCACGAACCTTGTGACGTCGAGTGGCCCGTCCTCGGTGTGGTACGTGCGGATGACCTCGAAGACTGGCGTTCCTTCGGGAATCTCCAGGCGCGCAGCCTCAGGGCCGGTCGGCATGCGAGCGCTGATCTCTTCCTGGATCTCAAGAACAGGGGAGACGGCGTCGATACGCGCGATGTGGCCACCTCGCCCTTCCCCTGCCACCAGGGCAGCAGAACGCTCACCTGTGGCGATGCTGAAATACGAATCCGCCGACTGATTGATCACGCCGTCGAGGGTGGTTACACGTCGACGCGCGTGCACGAGATCACCTTCGTTGACCCCAGGCAGCCGCGCCGCGACGAACGAGGGAGCTGGCACCGTCTCGGTCTCGGTCGTCTGGCCAACGGCCTTACCTTGCCGGCCGCCCTCCGCTTCAAGGATGGCCTTGGGGCTCTCGCCGCCCCAGACGGAACGGCTGTACCTCTCGATCCCGTACCGGCGCACCTGTGGCTTCTCCCTCACGAAGTTCCCCTTGCCTTGCTGAGACATGATCAAGCCCTCCTGTCGAAGGCGCGCAAGCGCGTGCCTCGCCGTGACCAAGCTGACGCTGTAGCGGCTGGCCAGGTCAGGAAGACCAGGGAGTCGGTCGCCAGGTCGTAGTGTCCCTGACTCGATCTGTGCACGTATGTCGTCGGCGATCCGGAGCTGTAGGGACCGGCCGTCTGTGGTCTCACTCATGCAGATCACCCTATCGGCTTCTGTTGGTCTGTTTACAGAGTGGGTCTCCCTGTGCTTTTATCGCCTCTGTCAACAGACCAACACAGCGACGGGCTACTTGTCCGATTCGCTGCCGCACAAGCGTGCGGCCCCGACGGCTGCCACCGTCGAGGCCGCTCGGATCGTCCCCGTTCCCGTTCTGAGCAGGAGGAACGACCCGTGCAGGACAGCATGACCGATCAGGCCAAGACGGCCAACACGACTGGCGAGAGACGCCTTCTCACCCCTGGTGAGGTCGCTCAGATGTTCCGCGTGGACCCGAAGACGGTCTCTCGCTGGGCGGCTGCTGGCCGACTCTCCAGCGTTCGAACGCCGGGCGGCCACTTCCGTCTCTTCGAGGACGAAGTGCTGGCCATGGTCCAGCAGGCGGAGGTGGCGGGATGAGGCGGATGAAGACCGTCCCGACCGCGCCGACCGTGTCAGCCGAGCCGACCGAGCTGGCTGCCGAGCTGGAGCGTGAGCGGGAGCTGGCGGACGCGCGGCGGGCCGATGAGCTGGCCCGGACCCGCGCCGAGGCCCGTCACGAGCGGTCGCGCGCGGATGTCGCGGAGGAGACCCGACAGGCCGAGATGGCGCGCGCTGAGCGCGAGGCCCAGGCCGCCGCTGACGCCGAGCTGGCCGCGATGTACCGGCGGTACCGCTCGGCTGGCGAGCGGACCCGGATCAAGAGCGAGATGGCCCGTTCCGGCGAGGCCCGCGCGCTTGGCCTGGCCAAGCTGCGCGCCCTGAATCTGAAGGTCCTGGTGCCCGTGCTGATC
The DNA here is from genome assembly GCA_050942275.1 of Spirillospora sp. CA-255316. Taxonomy (GTDB): domain Bacteria; phylum Actinomycetota; class Actinomycetes; order Streptosporangiales; family Streptosporangiaceae; genus Spirillospora. The sequence continues at coordinate 20,997 of CP192048.1, forward strand.
GGGTGCGCCGCATGGAGCACGACCGGTGTGCAGGCTGGCGCCGCCCGCCTGATGGGCGTGGACACCCACAGCAGCGTGTGGTGGGCGCTGTGGATCCTTGAGCCGGTCCTGATCTCCGCCGTGGTGTGGATCATCATTGTCCGCGCCCGGCTGGCTGCGTGCGGCGGCCGCCTGGCCCAGGGCGCCGAGCGGATCGCCGTCACCTCCCTGGTCACCTCAATCTTCCTCAACCTGATCGCCGCCGTCCCCGACGACGCGTCCAAGGTCGGTTTCTCGGTGATCGGCAGCATGTTCGCGCACGCCCTCGGTCCGGTCGGCGCCGCCGTGACGGCACACCTGATCGGCGTGGTGGATCACAGCATCGCCGAGGCCGACCCCTGGCACGACGAGCACGGCCAGGCCGTTCCGCGGCTGGCCGAGATGGACCTGAAGCCGCCCGTACCCACGTTCGAGAGCACCCCCGAGGACGACACCGAGAGCGCTTCTGACAGCGCTTCTGAGGACGCGTCCCCGCGGCCGGTCACGATGTGGCCGCCGGTGGGACGCGGGCACCGCCCGGCGCTGCCGATCATCGCCCGCCCCGCCGAGAACAGCGCCACGACCGCCAGCGAGAACGGCCACCGTTCGACCGCTGAGCAGCCCCGACAGCAGGAGCCGGAAGCGCCCGCAAAGGCGCCCCGGAAGGCGCCCACGAGGGCACAGCGGCCGCGCTCGCACAAGGGCGTGCCGGTTCCCGAGAGCGCCAAGCCCGCCCCGCCGCCGCCGCTGACGGACGAAGAGCAGTGCGAGCGCCTGGCGTCCCTGATCGACCGGGGCGAGCTGTCCGAGGACGTGTCACTCCGTCAGCTTCAGAGCGCTCTTGGTGTGGGGTTCGCCCGCGCGAAGGCGATCCGCGCCCTGTACGACCAGCGTGCCCACGAGAGCCAGCAGCACCAGCAGCAGGTCGAGTCGGCCCCGTCCGGTCTGGAGACCGTTGGTGAGCGGCCGCTGCTGATGGTGGCGGGAGGTAACCGGTGATGGCGACCCAGACCGCCCCCACCCCGTTGACGCTGGTCAAGGCGCCCCAGGCGCGGCGCGAGCTGGCCAAGGCCCGCGAGGACGTGCGGGTCCTGCGGACCGAGCTGCTGGTGGCCGAGCACCGCCGCATCGAGATGCACGTGGCCTACGTCGAGCTGCTGGCGCATGCCCGTGCGGCGGTCGCGGCCGCCGCTCGGGGCGACCTGGAGCCCATCGCCTACATCGCCGGTCACCTGGAGGAAATCGGCCTCATGCCGGCCCCCGACGCGGCGCCCGATGCCGTGGTCGCCGAGGGCCTGGCGGTGGCCGCGCGGCTCGGTGTGCACCCGTGACCAGCGCGCCGAGCATCGAGATCGTCAGGGGCAATCCCGCCCCTGATCAGGGAAAAGGCCCCGCCGGAGCGGTCCGTAGCAAGACGCCGGCGAGGCCACCTCAAGAGAGGCAGGTCCAAGTATGTCCGATCAGCGCACCAGTAGCGGCGGAACCGCGACCTCGGGCGGCGGTAGCGCCAGCCGTGGCGAGGGCAGCGACTGCCGCCGCGAGTGGGACCGGCAGCAGAGCCGCAAATGAGCGGCACGCCCTGCTGTCCCACGTGCGGCAGCGCCACGCCCGTCACGTTCAAGTGGCGCGAGGGCGGTACCGGTCAGAGCCAGGACGTCTGGAAGTGCAGCAAGGACGGGCAGTTCAAGACGCCCGCCCGCTGAACTCCCAGGTCACGCCGCTGCTGGCGGGTGCGTGCGGGTATTGGAGCACGGCCGGCGGCGCGTGCGGCAGCACCGAGAGCGTGCGCGCCTACATCGTCGGGCCGCGCTGCTGCCGACACTCGCCGTCCGCGCTGGCGGGCCGCCCGCATCCCGATGACCTGCTGCGACAGGTCCAGGCCGCCCGCGCCGAGCGGGCTGGCACGTCCCTTTCCACCCAGTGACCCGGGGCCGGTCCGTGCCGGGACCGGCCCCGGTACCCCAACCAGATCCACGACCGGTTCCGATGGAGGACCACATGATGACATTCACCGTGACCAGCGCGAACGGCCAGGCCGCCGTGCACGCGGCCGGCTACCCGGCCATGCCGTCCAGCACGCAGACGCTCGCGCTGGCGGCGCCGCCGCAGGCCCCGCAGCAGCAGGCCGCGCCCAACCCGGCCACCGCTGGCGGTGTGGGCCTGGTGGTGGTCGTCGCGCTGGGCTTCCTGATCCACCGGCTGATCGACAAGAACAAGCTCAAGTGGAGCCACGCGATCATGTGCTTCACGATGGGCGTCCTGCTGGCCGGCTCCATGCTCGGGATCATGGCCAAGCAGATCGCCGGGTCTCTGGGCGGCGGGCTGAACACCATGTTCAGCACCGTGACCACCAACCAGGGCGGCGGCGGTTCGGGCAGTTCGGGCGGCGGTTCGGGCAACCCCGACACCGACTTTTGGGGCGCCAACCGCTGACGCTCGCGGCGGCCCCGGGCGGTTGGCCCGGGGCCGCCCCGGCAGGGCGGGAGAGGCCGTCTCACGGCCCCGTCTCACCCCTCTTCTCATCCCCTCTTGACAGGCCCCAAGGCGCGCGCGTACGCGCGCGCGCGACCCCTTCTGAGACACCCGCGTTGAGACCGCCCTTTCCAGACCGCCCGGGAGGACCGTTGACCGAACCCACCGCCGGCGCCCGCACGGCCCGTGAGGGCCGCCTGGCCCGCCGCCGCGCCCGCAACCAGGCCGAGCACTTCGCCGCCAAGGCCGCCGCCGCCCGCACGCCCGTCGAGCGGTTGGGCGCGCTGTGGGACCAGTGGCGGGCGCTGGCCGCCGAGCTGCCCGAGGCCGACCGGGACCGCCTGGCCGAGCGGCTGGCGGACGAGCTGGCGGCCCAACTCGCCCAGATCGATCGACTGTTGCAAGGAGACCGGCCGTGATCATCCAGCCCGACCCCAAGCGGCCCCGCCGGCGCCGCGCCGCCGACCCCGACCAGCCGCCGGCCACCAAGGAGCCGGCCACCCCAAGCCCCGCTCGCCCCAAGGGCGAGACGGTGCCGAGCGACTCCCAGAGCGCGCGGCGCGAGATGCCGCGCCGGTACCGCAACGGCATGCTCGACAAGGCCCGGGTCCTGGCCGGGCGGATGCGCGGCGGCTCGCAGGAGACCCCGCCCTCGCCCTACGGCCCGGATCAGGCCGCGCCCGACGAGGCCGGCCAGGGCAACCGGGCCGAGCCCGCCGTCGCCGACGAGGGCACCGTGGTCAAGCGCCGCACCGGCGCCGACCCCAAGCCCAAGGGCGCCGAGCGGTTCAAGCTCGGGACGCGTAAGGCCGTTGATCAGTTCAAGGAGTGGGTCACCGCCGCCGACGTGCCCGAGGACGAGCTGATCGAGCGCGCCAAGGAAGCACTGATCAGCCAGGCCGAAGAGCGCTACGAGGAAGAGATGCAGCGGGCGCGCGAGGAACGCCGCGGCGCGGGCCGCGGACACCGTTCCTCGTCCCGCCGGCGCGTGGAGATCCCCGAGGACCCCACGCCCACCCCGCGCGACATCGCCAAGGCGCGGCGCCGGATCAAGGCCACGCGTGGCGGCGGCTCGGCGGTGGCGGTGCTGATGGCCTGGCAGGCGATCGTGGCGATGCCGCTGCTGGTCCTGGTCCTGATCGTGGCCGCTCTCGTCTACCCCTGGGTGCTTGGTGGGCAGCAGGAGGACGCCGACGCCGACGAGGGCCAGGACGACGAGCAGGACGAGGGCCAGGACGAGGGCGACCGCGGCCGCCGACGCGGCCGCGAGGACCGGCCTGCCGACGATCGGCAGGCCAGGCCGGACGACACCCCGCCCGAAGGCGTGTCGGTGGTGGCCAGCGACCCGCCGGACGGCCAGGACGCACCGGACGGCGCCGCCCACTATCGGCTGCCCTCTCCCGAGCTGCTGAAGGAGTCGGGCCCGCCCCGCAGCGGCGGCCGCGAGGCCGAGCGGATCACCGCCAAGATCAATCAGGTGTTCTCCGATCACCAGGTCGAGGCCAAGGTGGTCGGGCACACCCGCGGACCGGCCGTGACCCGCTATGAGATCGAGGTGAAGGCCGGGACCAAGGTGGAGAAGGTCACGGGCCTGCACAAGACGATCTCGCTGGCGCTCAAGACCAAGGATGTTCGGATCCTGGCGCCGATCCCTGACAAGGAACTGATCGGTGTGGAGGTGCCCAACTCCACCAAGGACCTGGTGTGTCTGGGCGATGTGCTGCGCTCTCCGGCCGCGTTGGAGCAGCGTCATCCGCTTGTGGTCGCGCTCGGCAAGGACATCGAGGGCCGGATGGTGCTGGCCAACCTGGCCAAGATGCCGCATCTGCTGATCGCGGGAACGACCGGTGCCGGAAAGAGCACCTGTGTCAACGACTTCATCGTGTCGGTGCTGCTGCGTGCCACCCCGGCCGATGTGCGGATGATCCTGATCGACCCCAAGCGCGTTGAGCTGGCCGCCTATGCCGGTATTCCGCACCTGCTCACGCCGATCATTACGAAGCCGGCCAAGGCCGCCGAGGCCCTGGAATGGGTCGTGGGCGAGATGGACCGCCGCTATGACCTGATGGAGCGCAACGGCGTCAAGGACCTGGAGTCCTTCAACCGGCTTGCGGCCGCCGGACGGGCCCGCAATGAAGAGGGCGAGCTGGTGGCGCCGCTGCCGCTGCTGCTGACGATTGTGGACGAGCTGGCCGATCTGATGATGGTGGCCAAGGACCGCATCGAGGACGCCATTGTCCGGATCGCTCAGCTCGCCAGAGCGGCCGGGATTCACCTGGTGCTGGCCACTCAGCGGCCTACCGTGAACGTGGTCACGGGGCTGATCAAGGCGAACGTGCCGTCCCGGCTGGCGTTCGCGGTCGCGAGCGGCACCGACAGCAAGGTCATCTTGGACGGCCCCGGCGCCGAGGCCCTGCTTGGCCAGGGTGACGCGCTGTTCAAGCCGATCGGCGTCCGCAACGCGATCAGGTTGCAGAACGCCTACGTCTCCGAGCGCGAGATCAACCGCGTGGTGGCGCACTGGAAGCAGCAGAACGGCGCCCACACCGAGCCCCTCACCGCGCCCGATGCCGGCCCGGAGGACGACACCCGCCCCTTGGAGCACGGCCCCGAGCCCTACCAGAGCGACGCCTACGCGGCCGGACCGGCCGCCCCGGCCGCGGCGCCGGCCGAGGACGTTCCCGTCCCCAAGGCGCCCGCCCCGGCCGTCCCGGCGCCGGCGGACCCGCCGGTCCCCGAACAGATCGTGGACGTGCTGGCCGCCAACGGCGGCGGCCCGATGGGCTGGCAGCAGCTCACCGAGGCCGTAGGGATCAGCAAGGCCACCCTGTACCGGCACATGGGCACCCTCGTGCGCGCCGGCCAGGCCCGCCCCGTCCCCGGCGGCGGGAAATGGGAACTCGCCCCCGACTCCCCCGGCGCCGGCAGCGGCCCCGACGACGAGGGCCAGGGCGACGAGGGCCAGGCCCTCACGGCCGCCGAGGCCACCCCGCAACCGCGCCCGGCCGCCGGCGGCCCGGAGATCGGCGCCGACCGGGACCTGTTGGTCCAGGCGATCGATCTGGTGGTGACCACTCAGTTCGGTTCTACCTCGATGCTCCAGCGCAAGCTACGCGTCGGCTTCGCCAAGGCCAGCCGGCTCATGGAGCTGATGGAGGCCCGCGGAGTCGTCGGGCCCGCCGAGGGCGCCAAGGCCCGTCCCGTGTTGATCGGCCCCGACGCCCTTGAGGCGACGCTGGCCGCCGTCCGCGACCAGCACTGACCACAGCACCCAATCCGGGCGGGCCCGCGGACCGGGCCCGCCCTCAACCCGAAGGGAACGCGCATGACCCTGACCACCTACGACGACAACGACAGTCCGTTCTTGGATGTCCTGGAGGTGGACGACAGCCGCGCCGATGACATGGCCGAGCGGATCGGCAGCGAGCTGCCCACGGTGGGCGAGCTGTTCACCGCGCTGGGGGCGTTCTGCCAGTCGGTGGCCGAGCTGGACGGCGACGAGTTGTTCGCCGAGGCGTACGACCTGCGCCGCTCGGAACTGGTGCTCACCCTCGGCTGCGTCGACGAGGCGCGCGAGTACCTGGCCGCCGTCGTGCGGTTGCTGTCGCTGGAGGACCGGCTCACCGACGCCGAGGACACCGACACGATCTTTGATCGGTTCAACGGGACCGGCGAGGCCCTGCTGGAGGCCGCCAAGAAGCTCGTCGAGACCCCCGGCAGGAGCAGCCGATGACCACCACCCCCACCGGCCGCGCCACCGAGCGGGCCGCCCGGGCCGCGCTGCTGATCGGCGTGTGGTACGCCGCGCACCACGTCGCCGACCACATCGGCCAGCGCCACCGCGACGCCCTGGCCAAGGGCAAGCCCGGCGCCGAGGGGCGGGCCGCGTGCGCGCGGCACGTGGCCAACCTGACCGCCACCAAGGGCCTGGCGCTGGCAGTGGCCAGCGCCGCCACCGGCATCCGGCTCCACCCCGGCCGCGTGGCGGCCGCGATGGCCGCCGACGCGGCGACGCACTACGTCATCGACCGGCGCGAGCCGTTGCGGCGGCTGGCCGAGGCCCTCGGCAAGGGCGAGTTCTACGGACTCGGAGACGAGCTGGCGGCGCCGTGCGGTACCGGCCGCTACGTCATGGACCAGTCCGTCCACCTGGCCGCACTCACAGCGGCCGCGCTCTACGCCGCTCGGTGAGAGGGCCGGGGCCCCCGGCACCTGGTCGCCACAACCTCGCCGGGGCCCCTGGCCGGCCCACCGATCCACCCAACTGAGGAAACGGAGGACCCGTGGACTCCCCCACGTTCTACACGCTCACCCTGCCCACCCCCACCGAACTCGGCCGCGCCGAACGGAGCTGATCGTGGCCTTCGCCTTTGACATCAACGACGACGACCAGATCGCCGAGATCATCGAACGCGTCGCCGAGGACGCGCCGAGGATCTCCCGGGTGATGCGGACCCTGCTCGACTGCCGCGCCTCCCTCGCCGAGTACGACAACAACGAGCTGGTCAACGAGGCGCTGGACATGCGCCGCTCGCACCTGGCCTGCTTCTTCTCCCTGATCCACGCCGCCCACGGCGAGATCAACGAGGTCATCGTGCTGGGCAGCGACAACGCCGAGTGGCCCGTCAGTCCTGACGACCTCATGACTTACTGCCGCACCGTCAACGCCGCCGACGACGCCCTGGAGGCGGTCGTGGCCGGCCTCATGCAGATCCCCGAGAGGCACCGGTGACGGCCGTGACGATCGCCATGAGCCCCGACCAGATCAGGGCCCTTGAGACCCTCGGCGGCCGCCAGGGCGGCGCGGTCACCGGCTTGACCTGACGCAGACGGGCCCGGACCGCTGCCCCGTGGCGGTCCGGGCCTTTCTCGGCCCGCCCAGTCACACCAGCCCCAGGAGGCGCCCGGTATGTCCCGCCCGAACCAAGATTTTTTGGGCGCCCATACACGGCCCGTACATGTCCATACAGCGCCCATACACGTGTATGGACCGTCCATACCTGTGTATGGGCGCCGGACTGTTGATATTCGACACGCCGAGTCGGGATCCCACGGGATGCGCTTGACCGCGAGTACACAGATGCCCAGACAAACCGAAGGCCCGTCCGATGGACGGGCCGTTCGGGGGGCCGATCGACACCGCTACCGCCTGGCAAGCAACCAGCGGCGCCGAGTGGTCCCCCCCATGAACACGAGCGCTTGACGCGCTCCCAAACGGATTTGGAGGGGCCGGATGGCCTCCATGGGCAATGTAGCCCAGACTGCCGACGATCGGTCGCACCCGGGGCCGGAACGGCATGGACCGGGCGCCACGTCGGCGGCCGCCGCGACGGGCGCCGGGATGCGCGTGCAGGTCCCGCGGGCGCTGCTGCGCAGCGCGGATCACTCGGCGCTGGCGGTGCTGGTCTGGGCGACCTACGAGACGTTGATGCCGCGCGCGCTGGGCGGCGGCCGCGCGCCCGCCTACGCGCGCCGGGTATGGGTGGCGACCAAGTACGGCGCTGGCGAACGGGCGATCGACGACGCGCGCCGCGAACTGATCCGGACCGACACCGAGGGCGGCCCGTGGTTGCGCCGCTCGCGCGTGCAGGGCGCCAAGCGCGCCAGCAGACACGCCGCGTTGCGGCTGCCGCGCGAGACCGGCGAACCCTACGTGGACGCGCCCGCATGGACGATGGACCTAGTGCATGCGGGCCGAGGCCGCCCAGACGGGACGATCAGCCCGGCCGCGTGGCGGCTGTACCTGCGGGCGCTGGACAAGGCCCGCGTGCCCGTGGACGGGCAAAACGTCGCGGCGGCCGCGGCCGCCGGCAGCACGACGAAACCCGAGGGGCGGACGTGGGAGACCACGGCCGCCGAGGTGGGCCGGACGCTGCTGGGCGGCGCCTCGGCCAGCACGGCCCGGCGGCGGCTCCGCGAGTTGGAGACCACGGGCCTGATCGAGGTGGCCGAGCGGCCCGGAGGATCGATCGTCGTGGGCGTGTACGCCGACCAGGACGCCGCCGAGCAGTCCGCCCGCCGGTACGCCGAGGAAGGCCGCAAGGTCATCGCCCCCCGCCCGGACCCCTTCCAACTTGCTCCAATCACCCCTGCCAAGAAACTCCACCCACCCCTGCCAGATGACTCCAGCCCACAGAAGGCACCCCCCTTGGATGCTCAACCTGAGGAGTCAACTTCCCCCCCCGCCGTAGGCGATCAAGCTCAGCAGGGCGCGCCCGCGCGCGCGACGGCTGGCGCCGGAAATCACGATCAACTCGGCCCGGCAGCGCCAACGAAGCCGCGGCGCGCCTCGGCTGAGGCGATCGATCTGCTTCGGAACGAGATGCCCCGAGCGCTGATGGCCCAGGTACCCGAGCACGGGATCCGCCGCGTGCTGCACGCTCTTGACGCCGCACTGGCCGATCGCAGCGTGGCGGAGATGACCGACCGGATCGGGAAACGCTGGGAGACCTGGCGCTACCGGACCGAAGACATCCAGGACCCGACCGCCGTGGCGATCGCCATCACGCGACGCCCCTACGACTGCCCCGACGTGCGATGTGAGGACAGGACCAACATCGACACCGGGACAATCTGCGGATGGTGCGAGCAAGAGCGCGCCGCACACGAGCCGCTGAACGGCCCGCAGGGCGACGAACAGACCCCAACGGGGCCCATGGGACCAGACAACGCCTGTGAGGCGCTCTCAGCGACGTTCACGGCGCCACCGGTCGCTGAGGTCTTGGCGCTCCACGAGACCGCCGATCCTGACCGCACCGCGCGCGGCGCCGACCTGGCGCGGCGCCTACTCACGGTCCGCTCGGCCACCGAGCGGGAAGAGATCATCAACGACCAGCGACCATGATCAACCACGCTGGCTTTACAACGTAAAGCCAGCGCCCGCGGAGATGGGCGCTAATAGCGCTTCCCCGCCGGTAACTCTTCGTAATTATCACGTTGCATTTCGTCATACTCGCAGGTGTGTGAGTCCCTATCGGCTAGGGCCGCCTTTCAATTGAAACGGAAAGACGAGGGCCCCGACGACCAGAGCACGTTTCTACGGTGGACGTTGCTACGCTCTGATCTCCGGTGCCACACGCACCTCTCGCCTTCTCCAAGGCTTCGACTGGACGCCCGTCCGGACGGATCCGCTGGGCGGTACCAGCGGGGCTGACCGGTCGCCCAGACCGGAGGAGAGGAACGGGGGAGCGCGTGAGGAAACCGACCTGGACTCGCTGGCGCGAGCGGCTGCGGGAACATCACCCGTGGTTGCTGGAGATCGTGCGGTTCGTCGTGTGGCTGATCACGATCCTCAGTCGCTAACGAGCACCAGGGGGTAACACCCACACACGAGACCGCCCCCAACCGGGAGTCTGGCAAGATCCACCGGGTCGGGGGCGGTCGCTTTTTTCTGGGGCCGTGATCGACTTTCCAGACTTCCTAGCCCCAGTCGCTAACTGTACCCACCAGAGGGACACCTGACTTAGCGCGGGCGCTTAAGAGTCACCGACGATCACCATGGGATGCCCGTACATCCGTGTATGGGTGCTGTATGGACCGTGTATGGACGGTGTATGGACAGTCGCCCCTGTGAGATCCCGTTGCATCGCCGGCGCCGCCCTGAGCCAGGCAAAACGTCGGCGCTGCGCCCAACTCGACGCCACGCGACGCAATCCATATTCCCTGATCGTCGCCATGGCCGGTCATTTATCGAGAAGCTCGTTGCAGGGCGCTCGGAGATGTTCGGCTTGGCGCCTTATCAGCCCGTGCCATCACTGTCCGCCCGGCACGTCCCACAGCACCACCGCGAAGGTGAGAGTGGGGCGACTGGTGGTCTGGGCGGCATGCACCGTCACCAATCGCGCGACCCTGCCGGCCTCGGTCACCGCACACACCACGTCGCCCTCACGAAGCGGCCGAGTCTCCTGCACACCTTCGGCCAGTGCGGCATCCCGGCAGGCCCGTGCCCCGGGCCGCTCACCCGAGGGCAGCACGGCCATTTGAATCTCGCCCTCGCCCTCGAGGACGGTCTTCAACCAGTCGCCCCGGATGTCCGCCCCTGTCTCGGACGTACGCGGCGGCACCACGTCCAGATCACGCCGTGCGCGCGGTCCCTCCAGCGTCAGCTGGCCGCGCCATCGTTCTACCGGCGCGGCCGGTGAGGCCGATGCCGAGGCCGATGGACTCGCGGGAGTCGCCGAACTGGACGGCGAGCTGGACGGCGCGGCCGGCGCGCTTGTGGACGGCGCCACGGCCGCCGGCTTCTCGCCCGACCCATCGCCGCCACTGGAGACCACGGCCACGACCACCAGGACAACCAGGATCCCTACGGCGATCACGGCTGTGATCAACCAGCCACGCGACAGGCCCGCCTCGGTGTCGTCGTCGTCCTCCCGTTCGAGCACCAATCGGGCCCCTCCTCGCGCCTCAGCCGATCAGATCACCGCGCCTATCTTGGCGGCTGCCGCTGGATTGCGTCGCGGCGGCCGCGTTCCCGCGGACGCGACGCAACCCGGTTTCGGCGGCTGGCCGCCCTGCCGCACGTGGGACCGAATCGGCGCAACAACCGGTGTCATCGTCTTGACCTGGGGTGATGCAGCCCGGGAAACCGTACAGACCCCGCGTTCTGTACGGTCCGCGCGCCGCCGGCGCGATAACTGCCCTGTTATCCGTGCGCTGAGCCCTCCCGGACCCTGCCGGCCGCCCTCGGCGCCACCGCATCACGGCACCAACCGCCATCCAGGGACGCATAACCGCACCGGTTATGCGTCGCGCGGCGCCGAGCTGGACCGTGCGCGACGCAACCTCAGGACTCGCCCGCCTCAGTCCGCAACGCGTTGAGGCGCTCGGCCAGCGCCGCCGTCCGGGCCTGGCCGAGCTGGGTAGCGACCTCGGCGGCCCGCTCGGCGCCGGCCACGATCAGCGCGCTCAGGGCGACGTGCTTGGGCACGTCACCGCCGAGCGTCTCGACCACGGACGCCACCGCCGCATCCAGCGCGTCCGCCGCCTCCTGCGAGATGTAGTACGACGCGCGCCGCATCCCCTTCGGATCGGGCCTCGTCGCCTTTTTGCGGGGCATCCGGTCGGCGGCCCGCTCGGCGGCCGGCTGGCCCGGCAACCCCGTCCCAGAGAACGGCCCCGGCACCGGCGCCGCCGGCGCCACCGGCGGCGGCTGGCCCGACCCGATCGAGAACCGCGTACGCAACGCCTCGTCCGGATCGGTGCCCGAGGCATCCGGTGGCGGCAGATCCTTGCTGCTCATGCTGCGTCCACGCGCTTGGCCAGGTCGCGGTACCACTCGGCCGGTTCGGAGTTGGGCGCATGCGTGACCACCGGCCGCTTCAGACGCCACCCCTCTCGAACTTCCTTGCGGTCCCCCACGACCGCCAGCACTTCAAGGCTCTTGTGGTTCTGGTAGGCCGCCAGGGTGGACGTGGCGACCCGTCCGCGGCGCGAGTCGTACCCGTTGACCACTAGGCCATCGATGTTGACCTTGATCCCGAGCACGGCCGTCAGCGTGTTGATCTGCCTTAGCAGTAGCCGCAACGCGTCGAGACTGCTGTCTTCAGCCTCTACCGGGATCAGCACCCCGCCGATTCGCTCGTCGTCGGTGCGGGCCGCCACCAGCGCGTCATCGGTCAGCGCGCCGAGTGAGGGCGGACAGTCGATCAGGCAGTGATCAAAAGCAGGGCGGAAGGCATCCAGCAGCAGCGACAGCAGATACTCGCGGCCGGTCTTGCTGTAGAGCTGCGGCTCCAACAGGAACATGTCGGACGAGGTACGGACGACGCTGAGGTTGTCCTGCACGAGCGTGACCAGTTCACCCAGCTCGCCCGCCCACTGGCCGAGCAAGGCTTTCGCGAGGTTCGCCGTACCGGCCGCCTCGGAGAGGCCGAGCGCGCGCGTGAGGTGTCCCTGCGGATCGAGATCGATCATCAGGACGCGGCGGCCGCGTTCGGCCAGGGCCGCGCCGAGGTTGATCGTGGTCGCCGTCTTGCCGACGCCGCCCTTCTGATTCACCACTGCCGTAGTCCGCATGGGGCGGACCCTACGGCCCAGAGTGCCCGTACACCGAGTACACCCAGGTATGGGGCGTGTATGGGACATGTATGGGCACCCATACACACTCTCGACTCATCTCTAGCGATCGTCAGGTTAAGCTTGACGTTCTTCCTATAGTCAGGTTTTCCTTGACGCATGAGTGAACGCGAGAACGGCCCGGAGATGAACCGGGCGTCCCGGATCCGAGTAGCGCTGAGCGAGGCCGCCGCCGAACTGGCCGACCGCGCCACCGACCTCGCGCGGACCACCAACGACGGGCGGCCGGGCGAGCCGACCGAAGAGGCTCGGCGACTCGTGGCGGCGGCCGAGTACGTGATGCAACTGTCGGTGCTGTACGACCGGCGCCGCGGCGCGTCCTGGTCGACCATCGGCGAGGCCCTCGGCGAGGTGACCAAGCAGACCGCGCACGAACGCTACGCCGAGGCCGAGAAGTACGTGGACGAGGCGATCACCGAGCACTGGCTCACCGGGAATCCGCGCGTCGTTGGCCTGCCGGAAGGGGCCGATGTCTCCCCGAGCACCCTGGAACGCCTGGACAGGTGGGCGGCCGCCCGGCACCGGACCGGCGACCTCGGCGACCCCGACCGGGCCGTCTCGGCAGGGCTGAAGCCGATGACCGCCACCGAGCACGGCGTGATGCTGACCGCTGGCGCGACCCTGCTGCTCAAGCACACCACCGCTGGCGACCCGGCACGCCGCCACGCCCTCCAAGTCGGCTACGCCCGCCGCAAGGTCGAGTGGTACGAGCGCCTCATCGCCGACGAGCAGACCGACCCCGGCAGTACCGGCACCCCCGTCGCCGACCTACTCGAGGGCCTCGCCGGCGCCCGCGCCCGCCTCGCCGAAGTGGAAGGCGAGGAACCCGCGCCCGGGCACCAGCTCGACTAGCGCTCTGTGCGGGCCCGGTCGGGTGCGGCAACACCCTCCCGGGCCCTGAGCCCTCACCAGATACGCCCTGGAAAGGACCTGCATCGATCATGCAGCAGACCAGAGAGACCGTGCCCGCTTGTCCGGTGTGCGGTACCCCGTTGCAGCAACGCCCCGGACGGCCCGGCCGCCCGGCCGCATGGTGCTCCAAGCCGTGTAGGCAGGCCGCCTACCGTGCCCGCCGCAACGCCGCGCGCGCCGCCGAGCAGGCCGCCGACCTTCGCGCCCAGCTCGCCGCCGCCCACGCCGAGCTGCACGAGGCCGAGGCCGTGGTGGCCAGCGCCTACGGCCGCGCCGCCGACGTGGCCGCCGACCCGACCGCCACCCCGGCCGACCACATGACCCGCCCCGGATGGGAACGGCCCTTGTTCGACGCGGCCCGCGCGCTGGGCCGCGCCGCCTTCCGGCTGGCCGACCTGGCCAACGACCACGCCCGCACGCGCAACGAGCACCGGGCCGCGATGGCCACATTTCGTCAGGCGCCGGCGCCGAGGCCCTCCGACGACGCAACCGCCCCGGCCGAGGCGGCCGCCGAGGTCCAGGTGAGCGACGTAGACGAGTTGTTCGACGCCGCCGAGGACGTGATTGCCGCGTTCATCTCCGGGACGCTGCCACCGGAGATGGCGGCCGCCTGGCGGCCCGCGTTCCGGCAGCTTGAGACCGCCTTCCAGGACGCCAGCGGCGACGACTTCGGCGCGCTGGCGGCCGCCGCCGCGCGCCTGGCCGGCTACCTCACCGAGACCTCGATCCGGTCGGGAGAGGCCCCGCCGGTCCTGGTCCGCCTGGCGAGGTGCGTACGGGAAACCTAGACGCCCCGCCCGCCCGTACCCTGCCCATACCTGTGTGTGGGCAGGGTACGGGCATGTATGGGCCGTGCATGGGCGCCTGGCGGCGCCCCTGGCGGACGGCGGGTTTCCGTCGCGCCGCCGGCGGCTGGCCACAGCCGCGACGAATCGTCGCGCGGCAAGTAGCTCCACCCCGCAGACGCAACCGGCCGAGGATTGGTCGCGGCGGCCGCTGACGTCGGCGGCGCGACGAAACCCGGCACGCGTAGACTCCGCGATTACCAGGGCGACCCTTCCCCGTCGCCGACGCCCACCAGGCGAGACCGAAGGGGAAGGGACCCAATGCGCGTCTATGTCGAGCTGCCGCGCCTGTGGGGGCCGGGACGGCTCATCATCACCGCATGGATCCGAGCCGGCTACCGCGTCGACGAGGTGCGGCACCCAGGAACAGGCGAGCGGCGCCTGATCGTGCACGGGAAAGCGTCGCTCAGCGAGGGCCTGGCCCTCGTTAACCTGACCCAGATCTGTGCCCTGACCTGCTGTTCTGCGTTGCGGTTTCGAGGGCCTGGCCCTCGTCGAGGTGTTCGCGCCTCCCCGACCTTCCACCGCCCAGACCTTCCACGATCAGCCGGTGAGGGTCGGCGCCACAAGATGCGCGGCGCGGTGCCGTAGGTCGCCCTCGGCCACCGCGGGCACGGACCCGGGCCGTTCCTCGCCGATGTCAGGGGCGAGCATGCGCCACTCTGCGCAGTTGGGGCAGCCCTCGATGTAGGAGGGCAACCGGCCCAGATGGACGGCGACCAGATGCCCCGTCAGCGTCTCCAGTGCACGCAGCGTCCCCGCAGGCTCGGCGGCCGCCACGCGGTCCCGGTAGACGGCGAGCGCCTCGGCGCACGTCGCGCACGCGAGCAACCAGTCCGGCGGTACGGGCAGAGGCGGCGCCATGGGGCGGACCCTAGCCGAACGGAGCGTCTGGCCGCGCGAGCGCTAAGACAGGGTACAAACGTCCGCCACAATGGGCCGGGAACGTCCTTGAGGGAGGTTGTGGTGGCGAGACAGCGGCACACGATGACCAAGGTGCGTTGGGCCCTGCTGACGCTGGGCACGGCCGCCCTGGCTCTGGTCTTCCTGGCCAGCGACGACGTGACGGTACGGTTCACCGCCGCGTTCGCGTACGCGTTCGGGGCGATCACCCTGGCGATCAGCGAAGGGATCATCCGGAACACCAGGAACAGCCTGGAGACGCGTATGGCCAACGCGCGTGCAGGATCGATCGAGCGCTAGGGGCGGATGACGATGTGGGATGACGTGCGCGCGGCCGCCTTGGTGAGGCTGGCCCAACCCCTAGCCGCCCCCGAGGACGGGCCCGACACAGACGCCCTCGCCGACTGGTTGCGCGCGTTCTTCGGGCCCGTGTTCCTGGTGGTCGTCGGGATCGTCGCAATTTTCTTTCTGTTCACCCGGGAGATCACGAGGTTTGTGCAGTTCATCGTCCTCGCGGTGGGCGTTGCCGTGATCTTCTACTGGCCTGGCGTCCTGACGAGTCTGGCGCGCGGCATCGCGACAGCGCTCGGCGTGGACACCTCCGGGCAGTAGCCCGCCGCCGGCGCCTCAGGCCCCCGCGTTGACGATGACCGCCACCACGAACACGGCGGTCGCGGCGCCGAGGAGCAGCGTGTCGGCGTGCCGGAGCACCACGAGCGCGGGATGCGGCCCGACGCGGACCCGGTAGCCGCCGCGCCGCCCGCCCCGGCCGCCTCGGCGGCGTCGGCCGAGTTGGCCGCCGCCGCCGAGCAAGAACGGGAAGCCCCACAGCACCACGGCCAGGACCGCCACACCGAAGATGATCCCCCAGAGCGGCTCAGGCACATCGATTTGCACGGGCGTCATCATCGCCCAGCAGCACCGTCGGCTACCACTGCTGCCCGCCACAGGGGTGCCACCGGTTCACTACCGAGGTGGCCTAACGCCTGACGCTGCGGGCTTCGCGCAGCAGTTGGTAGGCCCTCGACTCGCTGACTCTGGTGGTCTCCCGGATGCGCGCGACGAGCTGCGCAGTGGTCGCATCTGGCGCGGCCTCATCGAGGACCTGGCCCACTTGAGCCAAGCGCTCAGCCTTGGCCCCATAGGAACGGGGCGCCCGGTCACGTGCTCCCTCGGGCCGTCCTCCGCCCACCCCGCGCCCGGGGCGTGGATGCTCTTGCAGCGTCTGGCGGTACCAGAACTCGCGCTTACCAACCACACGTGATGCCGCTGGCGTGTAGCCATTGGCCATGTAGTAGTCCCACGTCTGTGGGGTGACACCCCACAGCTCCGCGGCCTCTTCCCGTTCCAGCAGATCCATGGGATGTTCCGGCGCCTGCGGAATGGCGGGAACTGGCTCGCCCTTGGCGTGCGCGGTCACCTGCTCGGCGTCGTACACCCGCTTTCGCTGCCCGCGAGTCAAGGCTGGTGGGAAGGTCGGCCGGTCAAACAGCTTCTTGTCTCGCGCTGTCTTGAGCGCCATACCGTGCAGGCGCGCGGCCTGGGTGGCGTCGATCGGCTCGCGGCCGGCGGGGATCACATCGACTCCTCATGCTGCTGGTCGTCACACGGAGACTGGAGTATGGCTAGCTAAGCTAGACGAATCTCGTCCAACTAGGTAGACAGAATTCGTCTAGACATCCTAGACTGCTGGTCATGCGCTCACACTTCGAAGCGATCTTCGACGAACCCGAATGCGACGGGGACCCGGACGAGTTCGTCGACATCACGTTCACCAACTACGACGCCACGATCACCCGCACCGGCAAACAGTGGACCGTGACCGTCCACGACCTTCCGGAGGGGCGCACCGTTGTGGCGCAGGGGCCGACCTGGGCCGAGGCCGGTGACAACGCGCACGCGGCTGTTACCGGCCTGCTCGGAACCGAGCCCCAAGCGGTCGGCATTGACCTCTTCCCTGACGACCCTGAGGCCAATGCCGCAATTCAGGCCGTCGTCAACGCCCGCGTCGCGCGTGGTGAGGCCGAACAGGCTGAACGGGACGCGGTCCGTCGCGCCGCCCGTCTCCTCACTGGCAAGGGCTGGAGCACCCGGGACACCGGAAGCGCCCTGAGGCTGTCCCACCAGCGCATCTCCCAGCTGGCCCCCCGCCACGACTCCTAAGCTGTAGGCGTTCCTCCTAGTGTGGGAACAAACGCCGTTCCTCGGGCTGGTTACCCGGGAACCGGAACGGCGAGGCCCCCGCCAGCCTGTACTGGCGGGGGCCCCTTCGTGCAGGGCTCCGCCCCCGACCGGGTGCCGGGGGCGGAGTGATTCGTCAGTCGACGCTAGCGCCGGTCTTCTGGCCGCTGCCCATGCACTTCGTGGTGCCACCCCGAACGTTGTGGTCCGGGGCCTTGCTACCGGGGCGAAGACCCCTGAAGGTCTTGCCGCAGAAGCGGCAGTCGCTGTTCTTCATTGCCATCGGGACTTCCTTTCCTAGCGTGGTTCCTCCGGGTGGTTGGTCCGGAGGGGGTGAGGGGCGTTTCCCTCTCTCCCAACAAGAACAACAATACCAGATTAACTGCCCAAAGTCGACATTTTCGCAGTTCGGAGCATCTCTGTTACTGCTTCGTTATCGACCGGGTTTCGGCTCTTCGGAGCCGTACTTCACCCTGACCAACGTTCCGGCGACCACACCATCAGAACGGCCAGAACGGCGACGAGTCACCCGCGCGCCACCGCATCAGAACATCGGGCTTGACGGTCCCTATCTTGCGGCTCGCCGTGACTTCGGGAGTTCCGGGCCGGGACACATGGTCAGTCACCGGCAGTGAGCGCGCGCCCCGGCTCAGCCGCCCGCCTGTTGAGCGAATCAGGGAGTGTAGACTCACCGGAGTCGCTCCGCGACTCCGGTGGATCCTCCCGAGTCGGCTCCCCGCCTCGATCAGCGACGCGCACTCTCACCCTCCGTGACCTACCTCGGCCCGCGGCTCAATCCCGTCGTCGCCGTCGTCGCCGATGCGCGTACGGGTCCGACGGGTCATAGGCCGCCGTCCCGCCAGCGGTGCCCTGGCCGCCCTCAGGCTCGTCGCCAGGCTCGTCGCCGAAGTCCCTCAAGATCTCGTCCACGACCTCAGGCACCTGAGGAACCGGAGGCAGCGGGTCCGGCGCGCGCGGCTCCGGAACCGGCTCAGGGTCAGGCGGCCGCGGTGCCGGTCGAGGATGGCCCGGACGCGCCTCAGCCTCGCCCCGCGGCCCCGACTGCCGCGGCGTCGGCCGCGGGCGCTGTGTGGCGCGCTGAGCGGCGCGTGGTGGGTACAGCGGCTCGACATCCGGGACATCGGCCGGGAATGGCAACCATGGCGCCTGTACGGGCCGCCAGAGCCCGCCCATCCACGTCAGCGCCCGCCCGGGAATCGGCGCCACGCCCATCCCGCGGTGCCAGTCGCCGCTCATATCGAAGGTCATCTTGGCGCCGGCGCCGCTCAGCGGCCCGAACGTCACGCGATCCACGAGCTGATCACGCATCGCCCCGGGCACCGCGTCACGTGCGTCCGGACGCTGCGTCAGCACCCAGATGATCACACGCGCCTCAAGAGCCTGCCGCGCCAGCGTGTCCAGCGGTCCGGCCAGGTCAGGGCACGCGGCAAGGACCTGCTGAATCTCATCAATCACCAGAAGCCCCAGTGGGAGCCACGGCCGCCGGTCCGATCGCCCCGCCCGCCAGGCCAGCGCTGCCTCATACCGGCGCGCCACCTCTGGCGCGACCATCGTTGTGATCACCTGGCGCCACTCGTCCGGCGAGTGCGCGATGGCATGCACGCCCTCACGATCGGCCAGCGGTGCGAAGCTCCCCGAGCCCTTGCCGTCCACGGCCCACAACCCGCCTGGGAACAGGCCGTTGGTCAGCCCGTGCACCGCCCAGGCCCGTGCGCCACTGGACTTGCCGTGTTGGGTGGCGCCCACGATCAGCAGGTGGCCGGCGGGCCGGTAGAGCGCGACCGGCCGCCCGTCCACCACGGCATCGGCCAGATCAGCCGTGGTCTGCCCCAGCACCAGGCCGTCAAGCTCCCCCCAGTCCCGCGCCGTCAGGCGGCGCGGCAGCGAGGGCACCCGCGCGACCTCCAAGCGCGCGAGCTGGTGATTGAAGGTCGTCAGGTAGTCCGGTCGCTGGCGCGCCTCGGCAGGAGTGCGCGGAGGCGGCCCCACCAGGTCAAAGACGACGCGTTCCACCAGGTCATCACGGCGCGACTCCCGATGAGCCGCCCATTCCTGCGGATAACTGATGTGCACCCGGTCCAGTCGCGCCGTCCAGCCGGTCCACAGCGCCCGCCCCACCCGTACGTCATCGTCGCCGGCCACCGCGGCCGCGCCGTTCCGGAGCCGACGCAGCAGCCGCCACCGCGCCCGCACCGGCACCGTGAGCACGGCCAGGGCGAACAACGCGGCCGCCAGCACCGCCAGCGGCAGCAGCGCGGCCCGCTGGTCGTCCTGGCCGACCGCGACGGCGGCAGGGATCAGCGCGGCCGCCGCCCCGTACACCGTCAGCCAGACCCGCGCCGCTCGCAGCGCGGCCGCGCCCCGATCCTCGGCACCGCGGACGCGGCGCGAGGCCCGCCAGGCCGCGCCAGCGGCGCCGGCCAGCATCGCCCCGCCGGCCACGGCGGCCGACCGCGGATCGGGCATCCCGCGCCCCACCCACACCGTCACGGCCGCCACCAGGGCGACCAGCCACGCCCAGTAGGCCGCATCGGCAACGGCCAGACGGGTCTCTCGCCACGCCTGGCTACGCTCAGCGCGGTCGGCCAGCAGGACCAGCGCCCTCATGCCCGCACCTCGGCCGCCAGGACCTCGGCGGCCGCGCCCGCGATGTCGTAGGCCGCCCGCTCATGGTCCCGCTCGCCGCGCCGCGCCTCATTCGGCCCCCACGAGGCAGGGCGGCCGCCGAGGGCGCCCTTGGCCGGCCACAACGCCGGTGGGTAATGCTCGGCCACCGGGCGGGCCTGGCCGTGCCGGTCAGGGCGGATCAGGACCGTGCGCGGGTCATAGCCGAGCACAGCCGCCACGATCTGACGCGGGACCAGCCAGTCCGCCAGCGCGATCCGGCGGCCGCCCGGAGGGATGACCACCTCACACGCCAGCGCCACCCGCCCGCCGGCGGGCGCCCGCGCCATCGTGTCCTCGATCATGTCCACGATCCGCGCCATGTACCTCGCCCATGCCACCAGGTCATGAGCATTGTCGACCGCCGCCGAGTCCGGACGGCCGGAGGCGTCGACCGGCCCGACCGTCCACCCATGCAGTGCCTCACGCCCCACCCGCAGCACGCCCGCCGTCCACCGCCGACCCGGATCAACCCCCAGCACCGCCACCTCAGCCATGCTCACGTCCCCGCGGACTCTCGCCCGGCACCTGGTCAGCAGCCCGAGCCGGACCAGGAGCCGGGACAAGGAGCCGGAACCGCAGCATCACGAACTCGAGGACGACGCGGACCGCCAGCAGCAGCACCCCGCCCACCAGCGGCGCCGCGATCAGCCCCAGAAGGCCCCACAACCAGCCGTTACGCCAGGTCAGCACCCATAGCGCCAGCACGATCCACCACAGCGTCATCATTGCGATCACGGCCATGCAGCCCCGGTAGATCCAGGTCACCAGGTGCGGAGTCGCCAACGTGCGGAACCGCGTGTCCGCGAGCGCGCCGATCAGCCCCACGCCTCTCCCCTTTCCGTCACGGCCTCGCCGGTTCCGTCACGGGTCCGGCTAGCCGACGCGCCAGCATCTCCCGGTAGCGATCGGCGCGATCCAGCACTGGGCCCCGCTCCGGTGTGCCGCCCTCTCCCAGCGCCGCCACCGCGATCTGCCCGCCGCGCCTCAGGTAGTCGATCACCACCGTGCACACGCCGCCGGGGCACGTGCCGATCTGCACGCGCCGTGCGAACTCCCAGCCCGCCACCTCGCCCCGATCGCGCTGGTAGTGCTCCGCCGTCCCGCTGCAAGGCGAGTCCCACAGCCGCCGCCAGTCGCTGGCCAGCGCCGACGACGATGGGTAGAGCGCCACGATCATCGTGTAGGTGTGCCGCCGCCGATCCGCAGGCTGATCACGCCACCGCGACCAGTCGCGCCACGCCGAGTAGTGCCGCCAGGCCGCCACCTGCGACGAGCCCAGCCGGATCGCCCGCAGATCACACCCCGGCGCCGTCCCCAGATGGTTTGCGGACAGATCCTCACTGTGCCGATACCGGTCTCGTCCCAGGTCATCTCGGGTGAGCAGGCGATCTCTGGCCTGTTGCGCCGTGACCGGCGGCCCGGACGGCCCGCACCCGACCCCGCCTGCCCCGGCCGCGCACGGCGCCGCCGAGGCCGCGCTGGCCGACGACGGCCCCGAGCGCGGTCGCGGCCGCTCATCCTCCGAGGAACAGGCGGCCCCAGCCAGCGCAACAGCCACCAGCGCCACGCAAAGCGATCGAGCCACCGCGCCACCGTAGCGAGGTTTCGTCACACAGGCCCAGCGCGCCGGCAGCGCGACAGAATGGCCAGTTCCGTCACCGATCACTCAGTGACGGAAACTCAGCCTGATGCGCCGAGGGACCCAACAGCGTCGTTACGTCGCGCGTTGATGCTGGCGGCCGTCGCGACGCATCCTCGGCCGGTTTGTGTCCGTGAGGCCGAGCTGCTTGCCGCGCGACGATTCGTCGCGGCCACGGCAGCCGCCGGCGCCGCGACGGAAACCCGCCGTCCCGCACAGGCATTGCCAGCGCCCATACACGGCCCATACATGCCCGTACGCTGCCCATACCTGTGTGTGGGCAGGTGTGGACACGAAAGCCCCGGCTGTCGATGGCCGGGGCTTCGCGGGGAGTGACCTCAGTCCGGCACGCGAAACCTGTGGTCGAAAATCGCCATGTCTGCCCTGATCACGAACCTTGTGACGTCGAGTGGCCCGTCCTCGGTGTGGTACGTGCGGATGACCTCGAAGACTGGCGTTCCTTCGGGAATCTCCAGGCGCGCAGCCTCAGGGCCGGTCGGCATGCGAGCGCTGATCTCTTCCTGGATCTCAAGAACAGGGGAGACGGCGTCGATACGCGCGATGTGGCCACCTCGCCCTTCCCCTGCCACCAGGGCAGCAGAACGCTCACCTGTGGCGATGCTGAAATACGAATCCGCCGACTGATTGATCACGCCGTCGAGGGTGGTTACACGTCGACGCGCGTGCACGAGATCACCTTCGTTGACCCCAGGCAGCCGCGCCGCGACGAACGAGGGAGCTGGCACCGTCTCGGTCTCGGTCGTCTGGCCAACGGCCTTACCTTGCCGGCCGCCCTCCGCTTCAAGGATGGCCTTGGGGCTCTCGCCGCCCCAGACGGAACGGCTGTACCTCTCGATCCCGTACCGGCGCACCTGTGGCTTCTCCCTCACGAAGTTCCCCTTGCCTTGCTGAGACATGATCAAGCCCTCCTGTCGAAGGCGCGCAAGCGCGTGCCTCGCCGTGACCAAGCTGACGCTGTAGCGGCTGGCCAGGTCAGGAAGACCAGGGAGTCGGTCGCCAGGTCGTAGTGTCCCTGACTCGATCTGTGCACGTATGTCGTCGGCGATCCGGAGCTGTAGGGACCGGCCGTCTGTGGTCTCACTCATGCAGATCACCCTATCGGCTTCTGTTGGTCTGTTTACAGAGTGGGTCTCCCTGTGCTTTTATCGCCTCTGTCAACAGACCAACACAGCGACGGGCTACTTGTCCGATTCGCTGCCGCACAAGCGTGCGGCCCCGACGGCTGCCACCGTCGAGGCCGCTCGGATCGTCCCCGTTCCCGTTCTGAGCAGGAGGAACGACCCGTGCAGGACAGCATGACCGATCAGGCCAAGACGGCCAACACGACTGGCGAGAGACGCCTTCTCACCCCTGGTGAGGTCGCTCAGATGTTCCGCGTGGACCCGAAGACGGTCTCTCGCTGGGCGGCTGCTGGCCGACTCTCCAGCGTTCGAACGCCGGGCGGCCACTTCCGTCTCTTCGAGGACGAAGTGCTGGCCATGGTCCAGCAGGCGGAGGTGGCGGGATGAGGCGGATGAAGACCGTCCCGACCGCGCCGACCGTGTCAGCCGAGCCGACCGAGCTGGCTGCCGAGCTGGAGCGTGAGCGGGAGCTGGCGGACGCGCGGCGGGCCGATGAGCTGGCCCGGACCCGCGCCGAGGCCCGTCACGAGCGGTCGCGCGCGGATGTCGCGGAGGAGACCCGACAGGCCGAGATGGCGCGCGCTGAGCGCGAGGCCCAGGCCGCCGCTGACGCCGAGCTGGCCGCGATGTACCGGCGGTACCGCTCGGCTGGCGAGCGGACCCGGATCAAGAGCGAGATGGCCCGTTCCGGCGAGGCCCGCGCGCTTGGCCTGGCCAAGCTGCGCGCCCTGAATCTGAAGGTCCTGGTGCCCGTGCTGATCGGGTGCGCCGCATGGAGCACGACCGGTGTGCAGGCTGGCGCCGCCCGCCTGATGGGCGTGGACACCCACAGCAGCGTGTGGTGGGCGCTGTGGATCCTTGAGCCGGTCCTGATCTCCGCCGTGGTGTGGATCATCATTGTCCGCGCCCGGCTGGCTGCGTGCGGCGGCCGCCTGGCCCAGGGCGCCGAGCGGATCGCCGTCACCTCCCTGGTCACCTCAATCTTCCTCAACCTGATCGCCGCCGTCCCCGACGACGCGTCCAAGGTCGGTTTCTCGGTGATCGGCAGCATGTTCGCGCACGCCCTCGGTCCGGTCGGCGCCGCCGTGACGGCACACCTGATCGGCGTGGTGGATCACAGCATCGCCGAGGCCGACCCCTGGCACGACGAGCACGGCCAGGCCGTTCCGCGGCTGGCCGAGATGGACCTGAAGCCGCCCGTACCCACGTTCGAGAGCACCCCCGAGGACGACACCGAGAGCGCTTCTGACAGCGCTTCTGAGGACGCGTCCCCGCGGCCGGTCACGATGTGGCCGCCGGTGGGACGCGGGCACCGCCCGGCGCTGCCGATCATCGCCCGCCCCGCCGAGAACAGCGCCACGACCGCCAGCGAGAACGGCCACCGTTCGACCGCTGAGCAGCCCCGACAGCAGGAGCCGGAAGCGCCCGCAAAGGCGCCCCGGAAGGCGCCCACGAGGGCACAGCGGCCGCGCTCGCACAAGGGCGTGCCGGTTCCCGAGAGCGCCAAGCCCGCCCCGCCGCCGCCGCTGACGGACGAAGAGCAGTGCGAGCGCCTGGCGTCCCTGATCGACCGGGGCGAGCTGTCCGAGGACGTGTCACTCCGTCAGCTTCAGAGCGCTCTTGGTGTGGGGTTCGCCCGCGCGAAGGCGATCCGCGCCCTGTACGACCAGCGTGCCCACGAGAGCCAGCAGCACCAGCAGCAGGTCGAGTCGGCCCCGTCCGGTCTGGAGACCGTTGGTGAGCGGCCGCTGCTGATGGTGGCGGGAGGTAACCGGTGATGGCGACCCAGACCGCCCCCACCCCGTTGACGCTGGTCAAGGCGCCCCAGGCGCGGCGCGAGCTGGCCAAGGCCCGCGAGGACGTGCGGGTCCTGCGGACCGAGCTGCTGGTGGCCGAGCACCGCCGCATCGAGATGCACGTGGCCTACGTCGAGCTGCTGGCGCATGCCCGTGCGGCGGTCGCGGCCGCCGCTCGGGGCGACCTGGAGCCCATCGCCTACATCGCCGGTCACCTGGAGGAAATCGGCCTCATGCCGGCCCCCGACGCGGCGCCCGATGCCGTGGTCGCCGAGGGCCTGGCGGTGGCCGCGCGGCTCGGTGTGCACCCGTGACCAGCGCGCCGAGCATCGAGATCGTCAGGGGCAATCCCGCCCCTGATCAGGGAAAAGGCCCCGCCGGAGCGGTCCGTAGCAAGACGCCGGCGAGGCCACCTCAAGAGAGGCAGGTCCAAGTATGTCCGATCAGCGCACCAGTAGCGGCGGAACCGCGACCTCGGGCGGCGGTAGCGCCAGCCGTGGCGAGGGCAGCGACTGCCGCCGCGAGTGGGACCGGCAGCAGAGCCGCAAATGAGCGGCACGCCCTGCTGTCCCACGTGCGGCAGCGCCACGCCCGTCACGTTCAAGTGGCGCGAGGGCGGTACCGGTCAGAGCCAGGACGTCTGGAAGTGCAGCAAGGACGGGCAGTTCAAGACGCCCGCCCGCTGAACTCCCAGGTCACGCCGCTGCTGGCGGGTGCGTGCGGGTATTGGAGCACGGCCGGCGGCGCGTGCGGCAGCACCGAGAGCGTGCGCGCCTACATCGTCGGGCCGCGCTGCTGCCGACACTCGCCGTCCGCGCTGGCGGGCCGCCCGCATCCCGATGACCTGCTGCGACAGGTCCAGGCCGCCCGCGCCGAGCGGGCTGGCACGTCCCTTTCCACCCAGTGACCCGGGGCCGGTCCGTGCCGGGACCGGCCCCGGTACCCCAACCAGATCCACGACCGGTTCCGATGGAGGACCACATGATGACATTCACCGTGACCAGCGCGAACGGCCAGGCCGCCGTGCACGCGGCCGGCTACCCGGCCATGCCGTCCAGCACGCAGACGCTCGCGCTGGCGGCGCCGCCGCAGGCCCCGCAGCAGCAGGCCGCGCCCAACCCGGCCACCGCTGGCGGTGTGGGCCTGGTGGTGGTCGTCGCGCTGGGCTTCCTGATCCACCGGCTGATCGACAAGAACAAGCTCAAGTGGAGCCACGCGATCATGTGCTTCACGATGGGCGTCCTGCTGGCCGGCTCCATGCTCGGGATCATGGCCAAGCAGATCGCCGGGTCTCTGGGCGGCGGGCTGAACACCATGTTCAGCACCGTGACCACCAACCAGGGCGGCGGCGGTTCGGGCAGTTCGGGCGGCGGTTCGGGCAACCCCGACACCGACTTTTGGGGCGCCAACCGCTGACGCTCGCGGCGGCCCCGGGCGGTTGGCCCGGGGCCGCCCCGGCAGGGCGGGAGAGGCCGTCTCACGGCCCCGTCTCACCCCTCTTCTCATCCCCTCTTGACAGGCCCCAAGGCGCGCGCGTACGCGCGCGCGCGACCCCTTCTGAGACACCCGCGTTGAGACCGCCCTTTCCAGACCGCCCGGGAGGACCG